>CAYJHX010000130.1:0-5696 GCA_964369395.1 uncultured Desulfovibrionaceae bacterium | reverse complement strand
CCGAAGCTCAGCTGTATATACCACCACCTCCGGCAGAACCCATGCACGCATCTAAGCCTGTGGCGCCCTCCATGCCCATTGCGCCTTATGTGGATTCTAGCATGAACGCACCAAGTGTCAGCCCCGTTGTTCAAACTTCCGGAGGTGCGGTGACTCCTCCTGTAGACACACGTCCTGTCCATCAAAGGCCGAATCCTTCCTACAAGCCCACACCTAAACCTTTGGACATTTAGTCAAAAATAGAGCCCTTTGCACAATTATTTTTTAGTGTAAATATTATATAAAACTACAATATACTCTTTATATAAATTTTATCTGTGCAAAGAATCAAATAAAAAACTCCTTGAGCCCTACAGCCAAGGAGTTTTTTATTTGATTCTAGAATTTTAAAAAAGTTTTATTTTGTCCACAAGCCGTGCAAATCACAGTAAGAACGCACTTGGATATCATCGATATCACAGGAACCACAGTTCACTTCTACCACTGATTCGTCACCAGGCTCGATATGGAAGAGCATTTGCTTTTTGCCGGCAATCACTTCGATCCAATATAATGCATGCTCGGGGGTGTTGCCATGCAACTTAGAACCCACAGAGATTTTAAAGCCTGTTTCGGTTTTTTCCACCACAGGAATATGCGTTTCAGGAGCGCCACTCTTATTTTCATCGGTCATATGTGTCATGGGTTGCCCACAGCAAACCAAAGAAGAATCACTGCCATGCATTACTTCTACTACAGTACCACAAACATCACATTTATACACATCATATCTTTGAGTCATACTATTCTCCTTTTTATGTCTTGCGACAAGGTTATATCCCCTTATTGGGAACATTTCTCAATATAGGAGTAAAAAAAGTTTTGTCAAGAATTATTTTAAATTTATCATTTCCATGGCGAATAAGAAACATTTTTCACAGTTTTTCCATTTTTTTTTACATTTCCATTGACCTTTTCATGTAAAAAGCTTTACATCAGATGCAAGATTTTTTTCGTTCTTTTTCTTGCAAAAAGTAGAGTATTTACTCTCAGCTAAAATGCGCGTATGCTAGACAACACAATTTCACTACAAAGCCCAAAGGCTTGCGTACTTTTTATCCTAAGGAACAAACACTATGAATTCTAGTATGGAATATAAATCTTTTATTGGCCTACTTATCATCGTAAGCTTGGCCTTTTTCATGCTTATGTTTCCTTTTTTCAGCATTATTTTTTGGTCGGTGGCCATTACCATTGTTTTTTCGCGCGTGCACGACTATTTTTTACGCATAACACAGCGCCCCAACCTTGCTGCTCTTATTACCTTATTACTTACTGTCATGATTGTGGTACTCCCCTTTCTCTTTATGCTCAGCGAATTTTTAGAGCAAGGCCTTGCCCTTTACCAAGGGCTTACCAGCGGGAAAATTGATCTCAATGCTTATTTTGAAAAAGTCAAAAATTCCTTCCCCTTAGTGCAGGAATATATGGTCAAGATGAAAATTGACCCGCAAGGCGCTCAAGAAAAAATTGCAGAATTCATCATCTTCGCCAGTAAATATGTAGGGCAGCAAGCCGTTTCCATTGGGGCAAAAACTGTCAATATCATTGCTGAAGTAGGCCTACTGCTTTATGTTTCTTTTTTCACCTTGCGCGATAAGAAACATATTATCCACCTTTTGCACAGGGCTTTACCTTTAGGCGATCAACGCGAAGCCCTCCTTTTCAGCAAAATTTCCGAAGTTACCAAAGCCACCATCAATGGCAGCCTTGTGGTGGCCATGGTGCAAGGCTCCTTGGGCGGGCTTATTTTTTGGTTTTTAGATGTACAAGCCCCCATTTTATGGGGCGGCGTCATGACCATTCTTTCCTTAGTACCCTTAGTGGGCGCAGGGCTTGTGTGGGTACCAGTGGCCATATATTTTTTTGCGACAGGAGACTTTCAATCGGGTATCATCCTTACCGCTTTTGGCGTGGGGGTCATAGGCCTTGTGGATAATGTCTTGCGCCCCATTTTAGTGGGTCGCGACACTCGCTTGCCCGATTATTTGGTATTGCTCTCCACCTTAGGCGGCTTTGCCTTGCTTGGTATGAATGGTTTTATTGTGGGTCCCTTACTGGCCGTGCTCTTTATTA
Source organism: uncultured Desulfovibrionaceae bacterium (assembly GCA_964369395.1). Classification (GTDB taxonomy): domain Bacteria; phylum Desulfobacterota; class Desulfovibrionia; order Desulfovibrionales; family Desulfovibrionaceae; genus CAYJAD01. The sequence goes on along the minus strand of CAYJHX010000130.1, from coordinate 3,581 downwards.
CTTGTTGGGATATTTTTATTAAAGAATACAATTTTGAAAAAGATAAAGAAGGCAGCTTTTATGGCGATGATTTCCCCCAAGAACTACATACCACAGGCCCTGTAACCTTGGTCAAAAATGAAACCGTCGTGCAAATCAATATTACAGAAGACGAACAAGAAAAAAACGTGAAAAAAAGTTAAGAAAGGTTAAGAAAACATGAAAAAGTACATACTTGCAGGCTGCATGGTTCTTTTGTGCGGCACAAGCGCTTGCGTGAAAAATACTGCAATTAAAGTCAACCCTACAGCCCCTGTTCCCATTGAAATACCCAATTACTACCCCACCACGGTGGAAGTGCGTGAGGCTATTTTCTCTGCGGCGCATAGTTTACGCTGGCGCGTGCAGGACAGGGCTCCCGGTACTGCTATGCTTATCTTCACTATGGACGGCAGAGAGTCCATCACCTTCAATGTTGAATACACCAGTAGAGAATACGCTATACAGTATCGAGGAAGCAGTCAAAAAGCTTACAGCCTTGAATCCGGCAAAGTGCATCCCTATTTTGAAACTTTAGCCTTGGAATTGCGCTCTGCCATTGATGCAAAACTTGCCAAAACCCCTGAACCGGCTCCACGTATTCGCGTAACTCCTGCTGTTTCCTTAGATTTTAATAATTCTGTCACCTTAGACCCCAAAGAAAGAGAAGCTGTTTGGGATCGCCTTGAAAAAGAAAAAGAGGAAGATGAAGCCAGAAGATTACGCATAGCACGTTTCATTGCTGAAGAAAGAAAAAGCGAAAAAGCTTCTGTACTTATAGGTTCTCACGCACCAGTAAAAGACGGTAAAAGCAATACCGACAAAAAAGAAGAAAACATTGCGGACAAGCAAACACAAAACAGTGGCGCAGCACAGCATGCCGAAAACGTGTCGCCTTCCAATCCAGAAGCCACAGATATGGGCAATACCATGAAAACAGCCGGTAAAGCCGTGGCCGGTATTGTAGCAGGAACGCCCCCTACTCCATCGAGCCCTGCGTTGGACAGCCCAGACTCTTCTGCTGCTTTGGAACAGCAATTAGAACAGCAGCCTGTAACCCAAGCCTCCGCTGACCACATACCTGCAAACCAACAGCCTTTGGCGCCTCAATCCGATGATGCCACAAGAGAATTGGCTACAGAACAAGCTTTCAATCAGTCCAATGAGCACCTTGCAAAGCATCCCGAGGCTATACCGCAGACAGCAGCGCCTGTAGCCCCTGTTGAACAACATAGTGCGACGCAAGAGCCTCTCACCCCCAATCTTGCAGAACAACAGCCCCCTTTACCTGTAGAACAAGATGGGCAAACAGCACAAGGTATGGACCAAAACTCGCAAGAATTGCGAAGACAATATGAAGAAGCGCTTAAGGAACCTGTGCATACACAGCAAAATCCGGCCACATATAATCCGGCAAAGTACGAAGCCCCAGGGCACAATCCGGCCATACTTTCTCCGGAAGAGCAAAAGCTTATGGAGCAATACGCCACGCCCGCAAATGCAGAGCGCCCAACGAACCCACCCCGTTCAACGCCACGCACAAAAGCCCGCGAAGTGCCTCAAGCGCCTGAAGTAACCAATCCTGAGGATAAGCAAGTCGCGCCTCCGGTATCGCCAGTAGAAAAAGTAAGTGTCCCTCCTGCCTCTGAGCACACATCGCAAGAACAAGGAGCTATTAAAGAACCGCTTTTATCCAATGATCCGCAATAATGCTTTGTAAGGGAAAAAAGCTTTTAAAAAAACGCCGATGATGATTTTTTATTGAGGGGGAAGGGAGACCTTCCCCTCAAGGAACAAGTACCAAAGCCCCAATACTTTCCCTTTCTCCCTCAAAACACTTTTACTATTCTGAAGCATCTGCGCAATGACAAAAACATGGAATGCTTCACCGCTATACTCCTCGCAATAATTTGGCAATACAACGAAAGTTACTGCAAACCAAGTATGTGTTTCAGCAAGTTTTGAGAACTGTGCAAAACTCTTTGCTTAGCAATAATAAACAACTCGACTTTCTGACTAATTCATCCTGTTATTTCAATCTCTTTTACAACATTTAATTTCTGCTTACAAAAAATGAAAGCGTATTTGCCGCAAGTGTATAAAAAAAGAGTCCTGCACAATTATTTTTTCAATATAATTTTGTGAAAATTGTAAAAAAGTTTTCAAAACAAAAAATTTATAGTGTAGGCTAAAAGACATGAAAATCAACCACTTAACGACGCAAGTAAATTGCGCCTACTCTTGATTTTTGATCGTACTGACTGCCGTCAATGCTCCATCCTCCCTACACAATGAATTGTGCAGAAATCTCATTTCAGCGCATTATAGCAAATCGTCTCTGTGGGGGGCAGAATATTCCACCAAGTCTTGCTTCACAAGCCAGTACACATGCGCCAACAATACTTCTTCTGAGAAGCGCTTGCCCCACGGCTGCTCTTTAGCCACGGCAAGAAGTTGATACACAGTACAAGGCGGTTTTATGTGTGCCAATAGTTTATGAATAAGACTTTCTTGCAGATTCACTGCCACAAGGGCATAATTATTCCAAGGAGCCTTTTTTTCAAGACAAGCTTGCCCCAACTCTGTCAGACATAGCATAGTATCGCTCTGCAATTGTTGGGTAGCATAGACACTAAAAACTTCGCCATAGCGTAATGTATAAGGATGCGCTGCAGCGCGTAATTCGGCCTCGTGCTCTGCACTTATGGGAGTATTTTCTAATTCCTGCCAATAGGCCACCCATTGCTTAATGACAGTATCAAAAGTATACAATTCTGCAGCTCGCTCTTGCGCCTTTCTCCCCATTTTTTGACGCAATGTTGCATCAGAGATAAGAGTAAACAGCGCCTTTTCCAATTGCGGCACGTCTATAGCCGTTTGTTGTGCACGTAAAATTTGATGAATTTTATTAAAGAAAACCCCTGCCATAGTATCAAGAACGGGAGTATCAATGGGGGCCAGTGTGGGGACAAGCAGGCCCGTTTCTCCATGCACCACAATGTCTTTGTAACCGTCCCAATCACTTGCAATAACAGGTAAAGCCGATTGCGCAGCTTCCACCAAGGTGAGCCCAAAGGTCTCTTGAATATTGTCCACAGGAGATGCAAAAATATCTGCCGCCGCAAAGAGTTGTTTTTTCGTCTCTCGCGAGGGATGCCCAATAAGCGTAAAAGGAATATCCCAAGTTTTTGCCAAAGCGTCTAATTGCTCTTTTACGGTGGCATCATCATCGGTGGCTCCAGCAACAATACAATGAAAAGTACGCTCAGGATATTTTTGACGTATGCGCCTCAACGCACTAAAGAAGGGGCGTACATCCATTTTATCCGCCACGCTGATGCGCCCATAAATGAGAATAAGGACCGTTTCTGCACTCAATGACATGGCATCACGAAAAGTTTTACGTAAGGTGACATCATCCCCCAATTGCGGATTGGGAACCCCCAAAGGAATGAGTGCAAGCTTAGGATGCTGCCAATGGGATGGAATTTGCCGCGCTTGCCGTGCGTGATCATACCAAGCCTGCATGATAAGACGACTAGCCGCAGACGTGCACCCAATGG
>CAYJHX010000129.1:0-5706 GCA_964369395.1 uncultured Desulfovibrionaceae bacterium | reverse complement strand
AACTCTGTCGTGAAAAATACAAAAACGATTGGAAAAAAAAATGCAACGTATGGCTAGGTAAAGCTGGTACAGCCCCCAAAGGCATTCAAGGTGTTGTATGGCCCGAAGGAGAATGGGATTGGCGCGATTCTGAAATGATCACCTTTACCCCCAATACATCTTGGAAAAGCGGCACAGAATACGTGGTAGACCTTAGCCAGCTATCCTTACCTCCCACAGTAGAACTTACCAAAACACAAGTGTCTTTTACTGCTATTCCGCGCTCTGCCCGCATAGATTCGGCCAAGGTATGGATTGACCCTTCCGGCAAAGCCGAACACGCCCTTTCTTTTGGCATGCGTTTTACCGAAAGCCTCAGCGCACAAACACGCCAACAGATAGAAAAAACCGCCCGTACAGAAGCAAAAAACAGTCCTGGGCTTACCTTAGGTGAAAACAAATGGATTTGGCTTGATGACAATACACGAGCTGTGGTCAACGCCCGCATATTGACCCTGCCTAAGCAAAAAAGTTCTGTGCAGTTAAGCCTGCCCAACATACGCCCCATTTGGTACGATGACGATAAAAATACATGGAACTTCCCCAACAAAACCGCTACCAAATCGTTGGTCATCCCTGGCACAGACTCCTTATTTACTCTAAAGAAAATTTCCTTTGAACAATGGCAAAACAAGTCCTTGCAAATGGAAACCCATCTTGTTTTTCGTTTTTCGCAACGAGTTTCTGGTGAAGAACTCTTAAAAGCCTTAACCGTGCTAGAGCTTCCCAAACATCGCTCTAAAGAAAACATCATCCCCACCAATTGGACTCACGGTAATGTAAGCCCAGAAACCTTGAAAAGCGCTCGTAAAATCACGCCTCAATTGGTGCAAATCCCCGACCAAAATGAAGATTTCATTAGATACCGTCTAAATGTCAACCCCGACAGCTATGTGTATTGGAATATTGCCGCAGGCTTTGGCCCCACCAATATGCAAGGGGTAAAAACACCGCTGGAACGCAGCTTACAAGGCATTAAAAAGATATCTGACGAAAAAAATCGCTTAGTCTTCTTACAACAAGGCAATATTGTTTCCCTAGATAGCAATGTCGCCATCATGAGCGATAATGTCGACACCCTTCGCTGGTCAGCATATCGTGTACAAGATACTAAGCTGGCTCTCCCCCGTCTCTACAACATGTCTGAAGAGCTTGATTCTGACGAACTGTACACCAAATCTACCGCCATTAGTGGAGAAGTGTCCCTTAAAGGAGCCAATACAGCAGATAAGGCCGGTTATACCAGCGAGCCTATCTTTACAACGCTTTCGACCAAAGACATTTTTGCCGATGCCCAAGGGAAAGTAAGCCCCGGCCTTGTATATTTAAAACTCGACGGATACAATAAGCACGGCGGGAAAGTTGTAAGTACTGGACGCCTGATCATGTACTCCAATATGAACATGGTGGTCAAAAAAGCAGCCGACAATACACGTCAGGTATATGTGTGCTATCTGCCCACAGCTAAACCTCTCGGGGGCGTCAATGTACAAGTACTGGGCGCCAATGGTTTGCCCATTGCTGAAGCCAAAACCAATGAAGAAGGCATAGCCTCGTTACCAGATTTCTCTGCCTTTACACGCGAAAAAAGCCCCACCGCTCTGGTCATTCGCCGCAGCTCTTGGGATGGTAATGGCGAAGACTTTTTATGGATGAGCTTGAGCGATTATCAGCGCGTTGTTGAACTTTCCAGCGTCATAGATCAAGAAGGTAAACAACGCAGCGAAAACACCCTTAATGCCTTTGTCTTTTCTGAAAGAGGCATTTTTAGACCAGGTGACGTGCTTAACTTTGGCGCACTATTGCGCGCCAACGATTGGTCTTTATTACCTAAAAACATGCCACTTGTGGCACAAGTTTTAGACAGCAAATGGCGTAAAGTCTATGAAAAAACCTTTACCGCCGGTGACGGTATTCACAGTTTTACTTGGGATATTCCCGAAGCTGTACTTACAGGCACCTACAGATTAACCATTTCTACCGTAAACCCCAACAATGCTAATCGCATTGTGTTGGGTACCAGAACTGTTAAGGTGGAAAATTTCCTCCCCGATACCTTGCGCGTAAAAACATCCTTGATAGACACAAGCACCCCTACAGCGCAGGTTAAGGCCATACCCACCACGGGCTGGTTAGTCACCTCAGATAAACCCGGTCATATGGCGCTGCAAGTGCAACTAGATACGCTTTTTGGTCAAGTGGCTGTGGGGCGCAAAGTAACCTCATCCATGACGCTTTCCCCTGCCAATCTCTCTTTTGCGGCTTTTAAAGACTACACCTTCCAAGATGTGTCCCCTTTCTTCTCTACAGGAGACGATTCCATTAAACGCGCCTTAAAATCCGGTACCACCGATGGAAAAGGCCAAACACAAATACCTCTAGACTTTACCCAATGGCGCTTTGGTACCCTCGCTTGTGCTATAGAAACCCAAGGTTTTGAACCTGACGGCGGCCGTTCGGTAACCCAACAGCAAAATTTCTTGCTTTCACCTCTCACCTTTATGTTAGGCTTTAAATCTGGAGAAGGCGCTGACAATAAAGATTTCATCATGCGCAATAGCAGTGCTCAAATGCAATTCCAAGCCGTGGGCCCGCAATTACAAAAAGTAAATCCCGGCGCTCTAACCTTCTCTATTTCACGCCGCAACACGGTAACGTCTCTTGTCACCGACAGTCGCGGTCAGTACACCTATGAAGAAACTCCTGTGGAAACAGAAGTGAGTCAAAGCACACAAAATCTTGACGAACAAGGCTCCTTGACATGGAACCTTCCTACGCAAGAAGTGGGCGACTATGTGCTCAATGTAAAAATAAACAAAAACACCAAACAAGACGGAAAAATATTGGCAGAAGGTACTATTTTAGCTCGCGTGCCCTACAGTATTGTGGGCGATGACGACTTACGCCCTGCCTTATACCCTTCCTACAAGGTGCCCTCAGCCAAATTGCATCTGAAGGCCGATAAAAAAGATTATGCCGGCGGTGATACAGCCAAGCTTATGCTCACAGCCCCTTACGAAGGCGTAGCGCTCATCACCTTAGAGCGCGATAGCGTTGCCGCAGCGAAGTGGGTAAAAGTACCAGCCGGCAATAGCATGCACGAACTCTCCATACCCGAATCCTTCACAGGGCGCGGCTATATTCAAGTGCTTATGGGACGAGGCCCGCAGTCGGACAATATTTTCCTCGATGCCAAAAGTGTGGCCGTCGCCTCTATTACCGTCAATATAGACAAACGCACCGCGCAGTTAAACATTGACGCACCAGAAAAAGTAGAACCTGGCAAACCTTTACGTTGGCGTGTAGAAAACCCCCAAGGCAAAGCTGTTAAAGCAGTGCTCTTTGCTGTAGACGAAGGTATTTTGCAATTATCGCGTTTTGCTACCCCCAACCCTTTACACTACCTCTTGCTTGACCGTGCTTTAGAAGTAAGCACAGCACAACTTTTTGACCTTATGATGCCCCAAGACAAAAAGCTCTTAAAGCGTCTTTCTGCCTTTGGTGGTGGCGACTATGATGGTGAAAGAGCCCTTGCTTTACTGGGCACTTTCCAAAATCCCTTCAAACGCAAACAAGAACCCCCTGTGCGTTGGTGGAGCGGCGTTATAGACATTCCTGCCGACGGTTTGGACATGGAAATCCCCATTCCCGACTATTATAATGGTAATATTCGCATTATGGCCGTCATGCAAAATACCGGTGCCGTAGGCTCTAGCGAAAGCAATGTTATTGTGCAGGCCAAGCAAGTCATCACACCACAAATGCCTGCCATGGCTTCCCTTGGTGACACCTTTGAAGCTGGCCTTGCCCTTACCAATACCACCGATGCCGCCGTTACCTTAAAACTACAACACCATTTTGCAGATAAGGGTAGCGTCAAATCGTTACAGGTTTCTGGTTTGCCAGAAAATGTCACCTTGGGCCCCAAGGAAGAAAAGCTCTTGCCTTATAAGGTGCAAGTGGGGCAAGTGCCCGGCGATGCCACTTTGCTCTTTAGTATAGAAAATGCCGAGGGTATGCGCATAGAACGGAGTAGTTCCATCAGCATTCGTCCGGCCGTATTGCCGCGCATAAGCACCCAAACGCTGCTGCTCAGCAATGCGACCAATGCGCATGTGCCTCGTCGCCTGTTGCCCTACAAGGCACAAACAACGCTTACCCTTTCCCCTGTACCCTTGCCTTTACTGCAAGCGGCACTGGGCTATTTGCATAACTATCCCTTTACTTGTGTAGAACAAAGTTTGAGCAAGGCTTTCCCCTTGGTGGCTTTGACCAATTCTCCCATAAGCGCCGAATTGGAAAAGAACGCCGCCATGTTTAGCCCCAGGGACAAAGAAAAGGCTTTGAAAAATGCTAGCAATGCACTGGTTTCTGCCTTCCAAACATACGAAGGCGTGAGCATTTGGCCCGATGGCGGCAACACAAGTTTGCTTCTCACAGCCTATGCGGCAGACTTTGTGCTCGCCTTGCGCGATGCTCAAATGGGTATTCCACCAGAAATCATGCCCAGCATCTTTACTACCTTAGAATATCAAATCAACGAAAGCCCCGAAACCGTTAAAGAGCTACGAGAGCTCGCTTACGCCACTTGGGTGCTCGCTCGAGCCGGCTATGTGGTCAGCAGACAATTAGAGCTGTGCGAAGCCTTTATTCGTGACTCAGAAGAAGTAAGTGCCAGTGATATTACCCATTCATTCATGGCTGGCGCTTATGCTGCTTTGTATATGCAGGCAGAAGCCCAAAAACATCTGAATATGTTACAAAAGGCAACTCTGACAGGCTGGAACAATGCCATGTTCGATACCATGGGACTGTATGGCATGCATGCCCGTGTACTCGCTAAGCATTTCCCTGAAAAGTTCCAAGCCTTTATGCCTACATTGCAAGACCATGCTCTTGAAGGCTTTAATAAACCACACACCACCGCCGACGCCGCCATGGTGGCACTTGCCTTGTTGGATGTGCTCAAATCTACTCCAGAACAAAGCAATGCCATGGCCAATATAGAGGCCGCTTGCGACAGATGGAGTGCTAAAAATGCACCGGAAGCTAAGGCCGAAATTTTTAGCAATTATTACACGCTTAATGCACCGCTGTGCGAAGTGTTCCATGTCAATGTGCCCAAGGGCAAAAAGACCTATGCGCAAATTCAAAGCTATGGTTATGACAGCACGTTGCCCACCAAGACTGTAGAAGAAAAACTTCGCGTCAAGCGCATCCTTACTCACAGCGATGGTAGCCCCTTTACCGGCACCATAACTCAAGGGCAAGTGTTACGCGTAGATGTAGAAGCCACCTATTTACAAAACGGTGAGGTGCCCGTCATTGTTGTAGACTTATTACCCGGTGGTTTTGAAATGGTTTTAGATCACCAAGACGATAGCGAAACCTCACGAAGCTTGAACCTGTTCCGCGGTGAAGACAGAATCATCGCATCTTTTGATCTGCACAACAGGGACAAACAAACAGTAACCTACCACATGCGCGCCATCACCAAGGGCGCCTTTACCCTACCGGTAACTCAAGGCGAAGGACTCTACGATACGTCCATGCAAGCACGCACAGCTGTAGGTAAAGTGACCGTTGTAGCACCACAATAACTGGATAACCTTTACTGGGGGGAAACCTTAAGTAAAGTCTTACTAACAAAGTCTTCTGGGGGAAAAC
>CAYJHX010000128.1:0-5722 GCA_964369395.1 uncultured Desulfovibrionaceae bacterium | reverse complement strand
AAAAACGAGCTTAACGCAGTAGTTCGCCCTTTTTCAACCGGCTGCTAAGGCAGTGCCACAACAAAAGCCTGATACACCGTCTTATCATCCTTGGAATACCAAGACCCGATACGTTCAATACGAGTCACCACTCCTGAAACGCCTTGACGTGAAAGAGTTTGTACATGTTGGCTCACTTCTGTCGTGTCCAATTGAGTACGTTGTACTTCTTCGCTTGTGGTAACGGCGCGGGTGGAAAGTCCTGTGAGAAAAGCGGTTATTTGATTGCGCGCTTTGGCATCTAAAATGATAGGTAATTGCATGCGGTCAAAGGTAGGGTTATTTTGCAGCTTACCGCTTTCCACAGCCAGCACATACATCTTTCCTTCATGTTTGCACAAGCTTACCCCGCCTTCATGTATCCAAGGGCGCGCTAAAATTGTTTTTTGCCAAGCCTCAGTTATATCCGATTTATGCAATGTGGCTTTTGCTGCGCCTTCGTCTTCTAAATCCATGGCTAAATCCAATGCGGGTTGTGCCACTACTACAGCCACGCCCACATGATGATCGGTAGTGACCCATTGTCCGGCTAGCTGGGCCCCTTTAAGCATACCATCTATGTCTTCGCGGGTGCTGTTTTTTATCCATTGTTGAAACATTTCTGCCCCATTTTCTTGGGCATGCAGTTCTTTCTGTTCGACATTGGAGGCAAATTGCACACCAAAAATAAAAGAGGTTAATTCTTTAACGGCAGCCGCGCGGGCAATGGTTCTGGCTTTTTTAATATCGGCCTCTTGCGGCACATCGGGCAAGGCGGCATAACCCACTCCAAGCCCAGCCCAGCCGGCATCTACATCAAAGATTTGGGCACCACCATCGGCAAGGACGGGCGTCTTCGTTAACAATGTATCCACAAGGGGAGCCACAGTTACTTCTTGAAAAGCTTCTAGCGGGCTACGCGCCACCAGCTGCACCATTTGAGGATGCGCCAACAAGGCCACCACATACATAGTACCTTGTCGCTCTTCTTGCACTACTCGCGCCCCCTCTACTTGCACCGAATAGGTGCCAGGGCTGCTCATTTTGTCTTTGTAGATATGCTTAGCAAGCTGATAGCGGGCCTTGCGAACGGCTTGTTCTCGAGCAAGGCGCTGGGCGCGCACACCTTCAAAAGCGGTAGAAATGCGCCCCGACGCCACCGAAAGTAGTGCCCCATTTTCCGCAGGGTGTACCCCTAGCGCCGGCATTTTTGCCAAAGCAGGGGACGCGCCTAACGCTACATAAGGGGCATAGGGACTTAAAACAAGGCAAAGCCCCATAAAGACAGAAGCAAATAAGGAGCCCAAAGAAACGGAAAAAGCAAAAGTACTGTGGCGCACCATGACTATTCTTTCCTTTCCGTATTAATAACAGTGCATTTTACCGAAGTGATGCTTTTTAGCTCTTCATCGGTAAGATCAAAGGTTATGGAAAAATGAAATTCTGCAGGTTCAAAAACTGCGGCACCCCGCAAATCTTGTGCAAAAATAGGTGTAGGGAATATGCATGCCACCGAGCTTAAATTATTTTGCCCGTCCGATTCTGCGGCGGCAAGAATAGTATGCCTATAGTCTCCCATAACACCACCGGCAACATTATGGCGTTCATGATTGTCTACTCTTGTACGCGTTGTATTTGTCCATTCTTGTGTAACCAGCGCTGTTCCCGATGCGTCTAGCAGCTCTACCTTTACACCTATGGAACCTTTTTTTTGAAAGGCCATGGCAGCATCTTTAGGAACTAAATAGCTCACGCAGCGCGCTGTTTTAGGGTTTATTAAATCAGCCATGACAAGTAGATTATGATTTACTCTATCGTCCAGAGAAATACGTCCTGTATGTGCGTATATCAACTCATCAAAATCGATTCCGGCCGCGTAGCTTTTGCCCCCACGGTGTAATGGCACCGAAACATTTTTACTTTTAAAACCAAGCTTTCCCAAAGTGCTTTTTAAATCAGTTATGAGGGTTTTATAATGGGCCGTATCCACAGACAATTTTATGGGTATGGTCAATTGCAAATTGCCGCCGCCCATATCCTTTTGTGTACTCTTAGGCACATCCGCCACAGCCATAAGCACAGAGGCGGGAAGGGCTTTCACTTTTTCCTTGATAATACCTGCGGCATCTTGCTTTGCTTGGGCTTGAGTGCTTTTTTGCGCAAAAAGGCTTTGCCCATCCATACTAGCCATGGTGATATTTTCTGACTGCAGTTTCGCCTTTAATTGTTCGCTTTTCACCGTAATGCGCATGGTCACTTCTAAAAGTCCGCCCTCCAGCTGACGGGTGGCGCCAATTTGCGTAGCTTTTACCACATACCCATCGCTGTGCGAAAGAATTTTATCGCGCACAAGACTTTCATTTTCCACAATGGTTTCTGAAAGTACCATGGCGCCGATAACACTTTGAATGGCGCTGCGATAGGCTTGTTGTTTGGCTTTATCTTCGGTGGTGCCAATGCCTATCATAACCACTTCTTTTTCGCCGGTGGTAGCTTGAGCGGCAAAAGCCAGAGAAGATACAAAGGTAGTCAAAAATACCAAGACCATAAGAATAAGAGTGCTTTTTTTCATGATTGTTTCCTCTCTATTTTTTAGATATGGGAATACTTTCTATGGTGCATTTTACAGAGGTTATGCTAGCAAGTTCTTCTTCTGTAAGGTCAAAGACAATATCCGCAGCTAAAATGTCACTTTCAGGCATAAAATCTAAATTTCCGTAGCCAGTTTTATGCGCCACTTCAGGGGCAAAAGTCACTACGTGTTTATTGCCATATTGATCTTTAACCACGCCACCTACGGAAAAGAAATACTGTATGCTTCTCCCTATTTTATATTTATTTTCTGCACCTTTTATCTTCCAAAAACTTCCATTTTTAGGGACTGTATAGCTTGAAGTGCTCTGTACAATAGTAGCACCGTCTTTATCAAGCAACGCAACTTGCATTTGAAAAGTTTTACGTGCATCCATAATTGTTTTTAACATTTCTGGTGAAATTTTAAAAACGTTCCATCGGGCTGTGGCAGATTCTCGAAACACAGCATTGCTTATGGCAAGCAAATCCGTTTCCTCACGCTTCACTCCCAAAACTCGAGAAAATTCTCTATAATCAAATTCTATAACACCATTGGATCGCCTTCCCTGAATAGTGTCATTTTTTCCCTTTAAGCCAAGCTTTTCCACAGTCTGTATAAAGTCATTATAAAAAACTTTATATTTTTTCTTATCTACCGTCACTTCCACGGGCAAAGTAAGCCGCACCATGGAGCCTTTGGATTCTTGCTTGGCATTTTGGGGAAAGGCTGTGGCCACCAGCACCGAAGCAGGAATATCTTTGAGCTTTTCAGTAATCACGGCGGAGGCGTCTTGTTTGGCTTCGTCTGTGGTCTTTTTTTGCGCAAAGAGGCTTTGCCCATCCATATTAGCAATACTGATATTTTCGGCCTTGAGTTTGGCTTTAAGCTGTTCGCTTTTTACAGTCACGCGCATGGTCACTTCCACAAGGCCCCCTTCCAAAGAGCGTGCAGAGCCCACAGGCGCGGCCTTTACTACATAGCCATCACTGTGCGAAAGAATCTTATCTTTCACAAGACTTTCATTTTCCACAATGGTTTCGGAAATCACCATGGAACCAATAACGCTTTGAATAGCATTGCGGTAGGCTTGGCGCTTAGCGGCTTCTTCGTTGGCGCCCACGCCCATGACCACCACCTCTTTTTCGTCAGCAACTACTTGGGCATTTTGCGCGGTAGCAGCAGTCACAAAAGCAAGAGAAGAGCCGAAAGGAAGACCCAAACAAAAAATTCCTACGCATGCAAAAATAACGGCATTTTTCATAAAAAACACTCCATTTCTATTCAAAATTACGTACGGTACACTTGACCGAAGTTACTTTTTGTAATTCTTCCGCACTCAGTTCAAAAGTGATAGGAAGCGTGGCCGCGGTACCGGCATAAAAAGGAGTATAGCTGTCAATGGGGCTAATAAAAGGAGAAGGAAGCACATAGGCCACGCCACCAAATCTTCCAGATTTATCTTCTCTTTGCGGATTTGTGGTACGCACTATACTGCCGCTGGCGTAGGCTCTTAGTGAAATGCTACCATTTGCCTTGTTGAATTTTAACCACTGTTCTCTGCTTATTTCACTATTACCCCACGTTTGCTCCATAATGACAGAGCCGCTGGCATCGAGCAATTCTACTGCTAAAATAAACGTTTTCTCATGGTGAAATGCAAGAGCCGCTTTTTTGGGTACATAATATCCTGTGGCACGTAGGGTATTGCTACTAGCCTGAATACCTTCGCCCACAATAATAACACCGTGTTTGGGGGTATCATCGTTTGGTATTTTATTAGCATAAGTATCTATAAATTCAGATAAACTTACATGCGAATCGTACGGCTTGAACTTATCGCTAATATTCAAAGATAATTGCATAGCTTTGCCCTTATAGCCGAGTTGCTGTAAGGTCTTTTTCATATCTGCTACGAAATTTCTATACGCACCTCTATCTACCGAAAGCTTCACGGGCAAGGTCAGTGCCACAAGCCCGTCTTCCAGATTTGTTTGTTTACTGCTCTTCACATCGGCTTCTGCCGTAAGTACTGAGGCAGGCACCCCCTCAAGCTTAGCTTTGATAATACCGGCGGCGTCTTTAGCTGTGTCGTCCTTGGTGGTACTTTGCGCAAAAAGGCTTTGCCCATCAAGGCTCACCACGGTGATATTTTCCGCTTGCAATTTCTCTTTAAGTTGCTTGCTCTTCACAGTAACACGCATGCTCACTTCCAACAAGTTTCCGGCAAGCTGACGCGTGGGGCCAATTTGTGCGGCTTTCACAATATAGCCATCACTGTGCGAAAGAATTTTGTCTTGCACGAGAGCTTCATTTTCTACAATGGTTTGCGAAATCACCATGGAGCCGATGACGCTTTGAATGGCGCTTCTGTAGGCTTGCTGTTTAGCCTCGGTTTCTGTGGTGCCTATGCCTAATACCACCACTTCTTTTTCATCAGCCATGCCCGCAGCAAAGAGCAAAGATGCAGACAACAAAGAGCAACATAATACAAATACTACACAAATCTTTTTCATAATCATCTCGTATAAAAAAATAAAGGGCCGTAATCGACCCTTTACTTACGCTTTTGTTCAATAATTAAAAATCCATATCGCCTGTTTTAGTGCTGGTGCCACGCTTTTCTTCAACAGGGGCTGTGGCAGGGGCGCTAGATTTAGCAGAAGCAGCATCGTTTTTTTGCGGACTCATAACTTCTTGAGCACTTTGCGCCGCCTTTACTTGTTTTTGCGACCACCCCAGCACAACAGTACAGGTACGATTTACGCCCTCGCCTTCAAAGCGTTGTAATATCGTAATAAGCCCTTGTTGAAATGCTTGTGTAGCTACATTAACAGAAGAAGCAGAAGCTTGTGTAAAGGTTCCGCTTTCCACTTTATCTTTTTCTACAATCTGTGTGCCTTCGTTACCGGATTCTACAAAAACAACATTGCTTTTCATATATGTGGCAAATGCTGCACGGGCGTTGCGCATGGCACTTTCACGAGCCAAACGATCAGCACGAGCGCCACGTAAAGAGGTAGAAACTTCCATGGTTGCTTTAATTTTTAAACGATTGATGGTGCCGTTTGCATTCAATTCCACATCAAAAACACCTTCCGGCGCATCAAGCAAGGCTTGAACCACTTTGTC
>CAYJHX010000127.1:0-5789 GCA_964369395.1 uncultured Desulfovibrionaceae bacterium | reverse complement strand
CTTGTGCGTGGCACCCGTTACTAAAGGAAGGCCGGATAGGGCGCCCATTGTGAAATTATTAAAATCGGCTGGTGGTAAAGTTATTTGTGGTGGTGAGGATTATTAGGAATATATTCAGATACATGTTCTTAGAAAATGTTTTTTATGATTAGCGTCAGTATTTAAGAGCCCCTGCATAATGAATTATGCAGGGGCTCTTAAATACTTTTTAGAATTGTGCAGATGTTTCTTGATATAGCGTTTTTATTTTTTATATTGTCCTGTATAATTAAGCCATAAGTTAATACTAGAAAAAAGTTTTTGAGGGTCGATGGGTTTCGATATATGGTCATTCATGCCATTATTCAGGCTAATTTCTTTATCTCCAGTCATGGCATGGGCAGACATGGCAATAATGGGCAAATGCGCGTATTTAGGGTTTTTACGCAGTGTTCTAGCGGTAGTTAAGCCATCCATAACAGGCATTTGAATATCCATAAAAACCATGTCGTATTTATTTTTTTCAAGCATATCAATGGCGATTTGACCATTGCCTGCCACGTCTACGGTATGCCCCTGAGATTCAATGAGTTCTTGAGCAATAATCTGATTGATTTCATTGTCTTCTACCAATAAAATACGGCCTTGGGCGCTGGAGGATTGTGTGGTAGAGAGAGGTGTGTTTTCGATTTTTGCCGAAGTAAGAGTGGACATATCCACGTCGAAGGTGGCACTGAAATGAAATTTTGAACCTTTGCCAAGGGTACTTTCTACCCATATTTTGCCTTGCATCATCTCCACAATACGTTTGCAGATAATAAGGCCAAGGCCTGTACCTCCGTATTTACGAGTTGTGGAGGTATCTGCTTGTGAAAAAGCACTAAAGATACGCGAGCATTGTTCTTCACTTAGGCCAATACCTGTATCTTCCACACAGAAGGTATAGCAAATTTTTGAGCTTGTTTCGTGTTTTACATCTTTTACATAGGCTATCACCGAACCGCTGTGGGTAAATTTAATGGCATTGCTAATAAGATTGAGTAACACTTGCTTTAAGCGCAAAGGATCGCCAAGTAATTTGGTATCGAGGACATTTTCATCAAAGATACACCCTTGAATATTTTTCTCGACAAATTTAGGGGCAAAGAGTGTGCGCAGTTCTTCTTGAATATCTTCGAGGGAAAAGGACACATGTTCCATTTCCATTTTTCCGGCTTCTATTTTAGAAAAATCTAAAATATCGTTAATGATACGCAAGAGGGATTCAGCCGAATAGATAATTTTATCCACATAAAATTTTTGTTGCTGCCCTAGCTCTGTTAAAGAAAGTAAATGTAACAGTCCTAAAATGCCGTTCATGGGAGTGCGTATTTCGTGGCTCATATTGGCAAGAAATTCTCCCTTAATACGTGCATTTTTTTCTGCAAGGTCGCGGGCAAGGGAAAGTTCCATATGGCTTTCCTGAATTTCTTTCATCATTTCGTGTTGTACGCTTAAATCGGTCATATAGGTAACAACACGCTCTTCATTATCAAGGAGCATTTTTTTCAAAGTGATTTCTACAGGAAAAAGTTTTCCGGTTTTCGCATTGATAAGCTCTCCGGAATCAAAAGCATAGCCTGTTTGAAAAGCTTCTGTAAAACGTTTTACAAGTATTTCACTCATTTTACGCCCGTCTTTTTGATATTCGGGGATAACTTTGTGAAAGTTTTGTAAATAATCTTTTCTATCTTTAAAGCCGTAAAGATGAATGGTGGCTTCGTTGCAATCAACGGGTACGAAGTTTTTGCTCCACGTATTAATGGCATAAGGAGCAGCATTGAGAATATCTTTGAGGCGTTGTTCGGTTTTAAGAACAACATCAATGCTTTCGTTTATATCGCGCAAGTCTTTATAGTAAACAACGGCAATGTCTTCTCCTGCATAGGTTGTGCGTACCATATTGATTTTCATAAGCACCTCTTTTCCAGAGGCTGTCACGTGCATCCATTCAAAACTGTTGTGGCCTTCTTCAAATACTTTTTTTAGATGCAAGGGGATAAGCTCGGAAGAAAGAGTGCCGCAGGGCTGATACTTTGGACTAAACTTTCTAAAGTTTTGTAAATAATCTGCTTTATCCTTGGCTTCAAAAAGATGCAATGTGGCTTCATTGCAGTCAAAAAGTTCCCAATCTTTATTCCAGAGGTCTGCGCCAATGGGAAGATGTTTAAGCAAAATTTGCATGCGATCAAAGCTATTCATGTTTTGTGCTGCAGCAGGTATATTTGCGTCTTTATGAGAAAGGTAAGCAGCTTTTTGGGCAGTATGTATGCGACAGATAATATATTTTTGTCCATCGCTTTCTGTGAGAGTAAGGGCTATATGACAAGGGCAGGAAGTATGCTGTTCTGTTTTTAAAGTGACATCATAAGCGTATTGCCCCTCTTGTAGAGTTTTTTGGAGATATGTTTGAAACTGTATAGCCTCTGTAGGAGAAGAAAAGAGCATCTCAAAATTTTCTTGAAATGCGGCTAGAGTAGAAAAAGAGAAAAAATCAAGCGCAGTTCTATTGCAATAGATGATTTGGCCTTCTTTTGTAAAACAACAAATGCACTCTTGTACGTGGTCTAAAAGAGAAAAGGCAAGGGCGCTAGGAAAGGCAGAAGGAGTTAGAGCCATGAGGGGGGGTCTCCGGTATGTGCGTAGAAATGGTGTGCGGTTTGTGATGATAGTATGCGTAGGTATGACTAGTTACTTAAAATTGTTAAAAATGTAAAGAAGTTTTTTTTAAAAACAGAAAAAGTTTCACGTGAATTCTTGTGAAAAAAAGGATAAGTAAGGTAATGAGACATATAAAAGAAAAGTGGCGATTGTTTCGGGGACAATCGCCACAGACGTTGGGAGTATATATAAAGGTTTTATATATTAACGTTTCATGTTGATAACCTGCTCAAGCATGCTGTCAACGGTGGTAATACCCTTGGAGTTAGACTGGAAGCCGCGTTGGGTGGCAATCATTTGCACAAATTCGCGGGTCATGTCTACGTTGGATTGCTCAATGTTGTAGGCAACAATTTCCCCAAAGCCAGCTTCGTTGGCAGCGCCTACCATGGGGTTACCTGATTCACGGGTAGCAGAGAAAAGGTTTCCGCCTTCGCGTTGCAAGCCTTGCTCATTGATAAAGTCATACATGGTAATTTGGTACATGGGCAAGTTTACACCGTTGGAGTAGTATCCGTAGAGGATGCCATCGCCATCAATATCAATGTTGGTTAAAGAACCGGAAGTATAGCCATCTTGCAAGCGAGAGTAGTCAATGGAGTCACCTTCGCGGTTGGTTGTGGCGCTGGTTTTTGTTTCTGCATTGGTAAAGGTGGCTAACTCTTGATAGTTAATAACAGGGTCTACGCCGTTATCTATAACGTCAGCAATACTTACCGTTGTTTCACCGGGATTTACCGTTTCGATGGGAGCTTTTACACGCCCGCTGGCATCGTAGGTGGAAAAAGGTGTATTCAAGCTACCTACAGCTTGCATGCCAAGGTCAAACTCAATGAGGCTGTCTTCAGCGCTAGGCATCAAATCAGAGTCTTGATGCACGGAGTTACCCAAGGGGTGTCCGGAGAAGTTTGCAGAAAACACAGGGTAGCCATCGTTAGACACCGCTGTGGGCTGCCAAGAGCTGGCGCTTTCGGGGTGACCAAGAGCGTTTTCGAAGGCTGTGTCGTAGGTATTTAAAGCTAAATTATAATCAGAAAAAGCAGTTTCATAGGCAGCAAGGGCAGCAATATAGCCCGGATCAGCATCCCCTAGAGGATACAGGAGATTACCTCCTGCATCAACATCTGTGACCTTAGGCAAAACAGGAGCAGTACCAGGGTGAGTTAGAGTGGTTACTGGCGCACCCGTTCCATCCACTTCTGAAACAAAAGGCTGACCATAAATGGCTACGGCGCCAGTAGCGTCATAGGCTTGGATAATTTGGTCTGGGCCGTAATCGGTATTACCCATGTAGGTATACGCAGTTTGGTCAACCATGTTACCAGCAGCGTCAAAAGTGATAGTACCTTTCATAAGGATACCAGCAGCTTCTGTTTCTTGGAAAGAAGTAGCGCCTGTTAAGATACCTGTGTCTGGGTCATAGGTGCCACCAAAGGTACGCATATCTTCTGAGGGATCCATGGTCACCACATATTCGTATACTTCATAGCCTTCGGGCAAGTTTTCAATATTGCTCTTATCTACTTGGTCAAAATAGGTGGTGATTAAGTGCGCACCGCCGCCTTCGTCGTATACGGTAATGTTTGTTGCGTGAGCATAGGCATCACCAGCAAGAGGTGGCGCGTCATTTACGGGAGGTTGTTTACCGTTCCAACGTTCAGATATAGCGAAGAGGGGATTATTATCGTTGGTGGTTTTGTCATAACCATTATCTGCCGTCAAGTTTACGGTAAAGCCAATTTTAGAAGTGGCTTTAGGTGGTAAGGTATAGGTATCTAAAATAATATCACCGGGTACACCGCTACCGCGTATGGCTGTGCTGCTTTCAGCAGCAACAGGGTCAGAACCTGTGGCAAGGGTAGGGGATACGGTATTATCTACAGGCCAACCTTGCAAAGTTTCGCCGCTGGGCAAACGCAAGTAGCCTTCGTTGTCAAAGTTAAAGTTGCCGGCGCGGGTGTAGTACATTTCGTCAGTGTGTGAGTCGCGTACTTGGAAATAGCCGCTACCGCCAATGGCAAGGTCTGTGGCGCTGTTGGTAGATTCAAAGCTTCCTTGGGAGAAGTCGCCAATAACAGCGTTGATGCCCACGCCCAAACCGATTTGGGTGGTGCCGCCAGCACTAAATTTGTTTTGGTAAATGAAATCTTCAAAGTCCATACGTTGTGCTTTAAAGCCGATGGTACTTACGTTGGCAAGGTTGTTACCAACCACGTTCATTTTTTCGCCGTGTGCAAGCAATCCCGAAACGCTTGTCCACAAAGATGATGATAAACCCATAATAACCTCCGTTCGTCTTAGAAAAGCAGCTTAAAAAAAGCCTTATCTGTTGTATTTTGTTTTATCCCCGTATTGCCGTTCCCGAATTGGCCTTAGGGGTTTGTTCCTGTTCCACTTTCAGTACTTGTTTCTGTATTGGTATTGTTTTCAGTACTAGTGTTGCTTTCAGTATTTGTATTCGTTGTGGTAGTATTTTCTGTAGTATTTGTTGTATCTTCTTTATCGTCGCCAGGTACTACGTTGGCACTGGTTAATTGAGATACACGGCTAATTTGAGTAAGCGGAGCTACGCGACCATCGGCCAAGGTAAGGTAGGTAATGCCAGAATCAGTGGCAACGCCTGTGACCAATCCATCCACAGTAGGGGAGAAGGAGATGCCATTGCCTTGATCATTGTAAAACTCTGGGTGCAAGACATAGTTTCCTTCAGGAGCGTCCGTACCATTGGCCATTTTACCGTCCCAAGTGTATGTATGCTGACCTGCAGATCTTGCCGTCAAGGTTTCTGAATGCACTTCAATACCGTTCATATCAGTAATGCGAATTCTACCGGAAAGAGCGGCTTCGCCAAGAACGTAGTTCATGGTGCCAATAACTGCATTACCTTCGCCGTCAATAGTCTTGTTGATGGTGGTTCCTGAAACGTCAACGTTCTTACCAATGAAAGCCGTAGAGTTAATCATTTCTTGGCTCTTGGTAGCATCGGTCAAGCCCTGCATGCTTTCGTTCATGTTCATCATTTGTTCAAGGCTGGAGAACTGAGCGAGCTGCGCAATAAATTCCTTATCTTCCATGGGATTCAATGGATCTTGATATTGGAATTGCGTCAC
>CAYJHX010000126.1:0-5957 GCA_964369395.1 uncultured Desulfovibrionaceae bacterium | reverse complement strand
TAAAATGTATAGAGAATATAAATGTGATAATTTGCGCATACGCTATATGGACATTTCCTTTTTCTTAGGGCAATATACGAGGGAAGTTTATGATTCAAAACCTCTGCGCAAGGCTTTGCACGAGGAAATGAGTTGCTAACAAGTCTCAATAGAAAAGGCTTGCACAATACCTTTGTGTGGTCTTGATTATGGATTTCTGGGGTGTGTATAGGACATAACCCCTCTTCACTTTGCAGCTAAGGGAGATAAAAATGGCTAAATCATTGGATGTGCAGCGTACTTATGCCCTTGTGGGCACAGGGGGCTGCGGAAAAACTTCATTGGCAGAAATGTTACTTTTCCAAGCAGGTTCCATCAATCGCTTGGGTGCCATTGAAGACGGAACCACAAGCCTTGACTATGAACCGGAAGAAACTCGCAGGCGCGGGTCTATTCAGCCCGGTTTTGCCACGTATATGTGGGAAAAAAATCGACACTATTTAGTAGATATTCCCGGCGACAATAACTTTATTGGTGATATGGATTGCTTGTTAAAGGCTACCGATGCCGTTGTTTTTGTTATTGATGCTGTGGATGGTGTGCGTCCGTTGACGAAAAAACTTTGGGGTCAGGTGCGCGCCGAAGAACTCCCTTCGCTTATTTTTATCAATAAAATGGATAGAGATCGGGCCGATTTTCAAATGGCCTATGATGGCATAGCCGCCACTCTTGGTGCTAAGCCCGTAACACTTTTTATGCCCATAGTTGCCGGAGAAACCTTCCTTGGTCTTGTAGATATTTTTGCTGGAAAAGCTCTTATGTTTGGGGAAAATGGCGCCACCATTGAGGCTCCTGTACCTACAGATTTGGCCGACGAAGTGGCTCTTATCCACGATATGGCTGTGGAAAACATTGCCGAATCAGACGAAGAACTCATGGAAAAATATTTGGAAGAGGGCACTCTTTCTGAAGAAGATATTTTTAAGGGTTTGCGTATTGGTGTTGCTTCTGGCGCATTGGTACCTGTCGTTTCTGGGGCAGCCTTAGAAAATAAAGGCGGCATTCAATTACTGCAAACAGTGCAAAAGCTCTTCCCCTCCCCCTTAGAGCGTGCACCTTTTATGGATGCAGAATTGAACGAACGCGCCAGCACCGAAGAAGGTCCCGCCGCTTGCTTTATATTTAAAACCATTGTGGATCCCTTTGCTGGGCAATTGTCCATGGCTCGCGTGCTTTCTGGTACTATTTCCGGTGACAGTGTGTTGAAGAACTCTCGTTCTGAAGACAGCGAACGCTTAAGCTCTTTATTTTATTTGACAGGGAAAAACCAAAGCCAATGCAAAGAAACTTTGGGCCCCGGTTCCATTATTGCTATTGGTAAGCTAAAAAATACGGCCTCGGGTGATACGCTGTATGATGATAAGGCTCCTTTTGTACTGCCCATGCCTGTATTGCCACCGCAGCTTATTACCTATGCTTTGTCTCCTAAAGAAAAAGGCGATGAAGATAAGGTGTTTAGTGCTATTCAAAGAATTTTAGAAGAAGATATTACCTTAAAGCTTTCTCGCGACCTTGAATCTGGCTGCATCTTATTGGCCGGTATGGGGCAATTGCATATTGAATTGTCGGTGGAAAAAGCTAAGCGTCGTTATAAAACAGAAATTGTGTTAAAAACTCCCAAGGTGCCGTATCGTGAAACTGTACGCGGCAAATGCCAAGTACAAGGACGCCACAAGAAGCAATCGGGGGGACGTGGGCAATTTGGCGATTGCTGGATAGAAATGGAAGGTTTACCGCGTGGCACAGGCTATCAATTTGAAGATGCCATCGTGGGCGGGGCCATTCCGCGTACCTATATTCCCGCCATTGATAAAGGCATACAAGAAGCAGCCACACGTGGCACTTTAGCTGGCTGCCAAGTGGTAGATTTTAGGGTAAAATTGTATGACGGCACGTATCATAACGTAGACTCTTCTGAAATGGCCTTTAAAATTGCCGGATCCATTGCCTTTAAGAAGGCACTAGAAAGCTTAAAGCCCATTTTACTAGAGCCCATAGTGTTTTTATCTGTATCTATTCCTGATGAAAATATGGGTGATGTTATTGGCGATTTATCTTCGCGTCGGGGTAAGGTGCTTGGTTCTGATTCTGCGGCAGGCATTACAGAAATTAAAGCCCACGTACCCATGAGTGAAGTATTGCGCTATGCCCCTGATTTGCGCTCGATGACAGGCGGGCAGGGCGTCTTTACCATGGAATTTGCGCAATACGAAGAAGCGCCACCGCCTGTGGTGGAAAAGGTTATTGCCGAATACGAAAAGGCTAAAGAGGAAGAATAAGTCTTTAGTGTTTAATGAGTTAAATAAAGGGGAATCTGTGAAAAGTTTTCCCTTTTTTTTGTGCAAATAATAAAAAAATACAGTATTTAGAATTTTTACTTGCTCACGAGGTGTTTTTTTGTTAGAAAAAGGTAACAGTAATTATTATTAATTAGACTGTGCTTAAAGTATCGCATTTAATTTCTCTTTTGCGTAGATAGACCCTTGAGTCGATTTGTTTTGAAGTGTTATGAGGCATTTGTAAGCTTTATGGAATTTTCAAGATAAGGAGAAAATATGTCGGACAAAAAATTAACCACCACAGCCGGTTGCCCCGTAAGTGGCAGCACCAATGTTACTACTGCCGGAAAACGCGGCCCCATGCTTTTGCAAAATGTGTGGTTTCTCGAAAAATTAGCTCATTTTGATCGCGAAGTCATTCCAGAGCGCCGTATGCACGCCAAGGGCTCCGGCGCCTACGGTACTTTTACTGTTACTCACGATGTTAGCGCCTATACCAAAGCCGCTATGTTTTCTGAGATTGGTAAAAAAACGGATTTATTTTTACGTTTCTCTACTGTTGCCGGAGAGCGTGGCGCTGCCGATGCCGAAAGAGATATTCGTGGTTTTGCTATAAAATTTTATACAGAGCAAGGCAATTGGGATCTTGTGGGTAATAATACACCGGTGTTTTTTCTGCGTGACCCTTTAAACTTTCCCGATTTAAATCACGTGGTAAAAAGAGACCCCAAAACCCATGTGCATAACCCTACAAGTAATTGGGATTTCTGGACATTACTTCCAGAGGCCTTGCATCAAGTGACGGTGCTTATGAGCGATAGAGGTATACCTGCCAGCTATCGACATATGCACGGTTTTGGAAGTCATACCTTTAGCTTGATTAATGCAAAAAATGAACGTTTTTATGTGAAATTTCACTTCCGCACGCAACAGGGCATTAAAAATTTGACCGATGCCGAAGCCGAAGCTGTTGTTGGAAAAGACAGAGATAGTCATCATCGTGACTTATTTGAAGCCATCGAAAGGGGAGACTTCCCTAAATGGACATTGTTCTTTCAGATACTGTCTGAAGCCGACGCTTTAAAATTGCCCTATCATCCTTTTGATTTAACAAAAGTTTGGTTCCATGGCGATGCTCCTATGTACGAAGTGGGGGTACTTGAGCTGAATAAAAATCCTGAGAACTATTTTGCAGAGGTGGAACAAGCTGCCTTTAATCCTGCCAATGTAGTTCCAGGCGTAGGCTTTTCACCAGATAAAATGCTTCAAGGGCGTTTGTTCTCGTATGGCGATGCCCAGCGCTATCGTCTTGGTGTCAACCATCATCTTATTCCTGTAAATAAGGCGCGTTGCCCTGTGCATAGTTATCATAGAGACGGTGCCATGCGTGTGGATGGAAACTATGGCGCCACAACGCCTTATGAGCCTAATTCTTTTGGTGAATGGCAACAACAAAGCGAATTCCGTGAGCCGCCTTTAGATTTGGAAGGCCCCGCGTGGGATTGGGATACGCGCGAAGATGACGACGATTATTACACCCAACCACGGAAGCTTTTTGAGCTTATGTCGCCAGAGCAAAAGCAGGTACTTTTTGAAAATACGGCTCGGGCCATTTGTGCTTGCCCAGATTTTATCATTGAAAGGCATATAGAAAATTGCACCAAGGCCCATGCGGACTATGGTGCTGGTGTAGCAGCAGCTGTGAAGGCTTTGAATATGAAAAAATAATTGTTGCGAAAAATGGATTTGAGGGAAAGGGGCACACTCTTTCCCTTTTTTTTGCAAGTAACTGTCATAAAAGAGAAGACAGGAGTAATATCTAAAAAAGTAAAGAAAAGTACACGGATATGAAAAAACATCTTGTCATAAATGGGCATATCTTGTAAGGTAGATGTGTCGTATAAGAAGGAAAATGTCATTTTTATGTAACAGTAAGGTATTTTTATAGATATTTCATTTAGCCTAGTGAGTATACTATGATGCAAACAACGTCGCCGTCAACAAAATCTTCTGCTCGCCAATCATTTGAAAATGCATTAATGACCTGTCCTATTTTGTCTTTTTGGTCTCCTGCTAGTGCAATAAATACATATGCTTTGTATGTTGTTGCTGTTCTTCTTGTTATTCTTCCCTTTGTTCTCTTTTACTTTTCTAAAAAAAGAAAAAACGCTCCAGAAGAGAGTTTTGATTTTAAGCTAGATAATGATGATTTTATCAATGTTATTTTGCAAAGAGCCAAAGATGTACAAGTGCCTTTTGACCTTGTATGTACGCGCGCATGCCTTACTCGCCGGCATTTAGTTTCCTTTTCTGTGCCTAGTGCGGCAGAAAAAGCCGCCATGGAGGCAGAAAAATCGTCAGAGACGGAAAATAAAAAAAGAATGCGTAGTAGCGACGTGGCGGCTGCCATAGCCAGAGCGCAAACAAAGAAAGATACTAAAGATGAAAGTCCTTATATCACTTTGCTTATTCCTAATACGAAAATGGTGCAAGAATGGGCAGGAGCTCCTGTGGATGTGTATTTTCAACTGACACAAAAAGAACAAAGCACTTTGTACCATTTTGCAAGCTTTGTACATAGAATCTTTACAGAAAATGGGCAAACCTATATGGAAATTATCCGCCCAAGTATTTTGAGTGATTCACAAGCCAAAGAATTTGTGCGCATAGAACCTAGTCCGGAAATGGTAGCTCTTGCGTCGGTATGGATGTTCCCTAAAGAAAGTCATATGCTGCCTCGTCAGGTAAAACAATTAGGGAAAATTTTTGGCACCTTGCGCCCTGCAGAAGGAAATAGCGATTTTCGTATTATCAATATTTCCGCTTGCGGCATACGTTTACGCTTTGTGCGCGAAGATTTGGAAAAATTGCCTTTTGCTGTAGAAAAAAAGGTGGAAATGTGCATGTTGCTCGTGGTGAATACTCCACAAGAACAGACGAAACGGCTTCTGTTGTGGCTTAAGGCCGAGTGTAAGGGCTTGGCCCCTTGCGGAGATAAAGATTGCGTAGATGTTCGCTTTTCTTTTACAAATTGGCAACAAATTCTCGAACGTAATGAAGATATTTCGTGGGTTGCCGCTACGGACTCTGATAGAGTGCCTCCTCTTATGCACTGGATAATGAATACCGATGCTCCTACTACTAAGGATGTTTAAATAGGCATGTGAAAACGGCTCCTTTTACCGAAGAAAATACCTTTAATTACTTGCGCTATAGCCGTTATTTGGGGATCGTTTGACAATCAGTTAAGGGCGGCATTCTTGCTGTATCCACATACCAAATTGCTCTTCTACAGCGGCCATGGGCAAAGCGAGAATGCATGGGGTTTGGTATGAATGTAGATGAAGAATGGCTTTTTTGAGTGCCTCAAAATTGTTTTGTGTGGTTTTAAAAAGACAAATGCATTCTTCAGCATGCACTGTATTGCCTTGCCAATGATAGATAGAGTGTGCTTGCGGTAAAATATTAACACCTGCGGCTAAACGTTGTTCTACGGCATACGTCGCAATGGCCTTTGCTTCGGCAATGGTGCTGGCCGTCATATAGACAATAAGCATAATCTTCTCCCTTTTTCCCTATACTACATGTTGTAGCTATGAAAGCGTCTGGCAAAACTACTTTTTGTGGCATGAGCCCTGT
>CAYJHX010000125.1:0-6009 GCA_964369395.1 uncultured Desulfovibrionaceae bacterium | reverse complement strand
TCTTTCCCATGTTTTTCCTAGGCTTTGTGCGTTGTGGCACGAAGCATGCTAAGAGATACATAAGCACAGCGATACATACGCTGGCATGGTAAATTTGTTATAAAGTAACCTTCTTAATATAAAGGGACTTCAGTCCTGCAAACTCTATATCTAAAGTTTAGGAGAAGATTTTATGAGCGCGTACACCTGTGATTGCGTATCACCCCAAGAACAACGTTTACAAGACCGCATTGCCGGTAAGGAAGATCGTTATCGTAAAACGCACGAGCGTGTGTTCACCATGCTTGAGCGTTTTGAAAACCAAAAACCTCGTATCGACATCGAACGTGCTTTGTATTTCACCGAGTCCATGAAGCAAACCGAAGGTCAACACCTTTCTTTGCGTTGGGCCAAAGCCATGATGCACATTGCTCAAAACATGACTGTATACGTACAAGACCATCAATTATTGCTTGGTCGCGGCGGTTGTGACGGTCGTTATGGTATTCTTTACCCTGAACTTGATGGTGACTTCCTTGATATCGCAGTAAAAGATCTTCCTAACCGTAAGACTTCTCCTGCTACCATTACCCCTGAAGATGCTGAGCGCGTTATCAATGAAATTGCTCCTTACTGGAAAGGTAAAACCTATCATGAAGCTTTAAACGCTGCTTTACCCCCAGAAATACACAAACTCACCTATGATGACCCCGAAGGCCTTATTTCCCGCTTCATCGTAAACGAAACGTCTTCTTTCCGTTCTTCCATCCAATGGGTGCACGATTACGAAAAGATTTTAAAGCGCGGTTTCAACGGCATTAAAGCTGAAGCTGAAGAAAAGTTAGCAGCTCTTGATCCTAACAGCCCTGTGGACAACGTAGACAAAAAGCCTTTCCTTGAGTCCATCGTTATTGTCTGTGAAGCCATCGTGCTTTGGGCTAAGCGCCACGCTGTGCTTGCTCGCGAAATGGCTGCTCAAGAAAAAGACCCTGCCCGCAAAGCAGAACTTTTGCTCATGGCTGAAAATGCTGAGCACGTGCCTGGCAATCCTGCTCGCAACTTCTACGAAGCTGTGCAAAGCCAATGGTTTACTCAAATGTTCTCTCGTATTGAGCAAAAAACCGGTACCACCGTATCTAACGGTCGTATGGACCAATACTTCTACCCCTACTACCAAGCAGACATGGAAAGCGGCGCCCTTACTGAAGATCGCGCCATTGAGCTTATGGAATGCATGTGGGTAGGCATGGCCGAATTCATCGACATGTTCATCTCCCCCACGGGCGGCGCCTTCAACGAAGGTTATGCTCACTGGGAAGCTGTAACTGTAGGTGGTCAAACTCCCGATGGTCGCGATGCTACCAACGAAATGACCCACCTTATCTTGAAATCCAAGCGCGAGTTCCCCTTACACTATCCTGACCTTGCCGCTCGTATTCACTCTCGCTCCCCTGAAGCTTACTTGTGGGACGTAGCTGAAACCATTAAAGACGGTTCCGGCTTCCCCAAACTCATCAACGACGAAGAAGTTGTTCCATTGTATGTTTCTAAAGGTTGCACCTTTGAAGAAGCCCTTGACTATGCCGTATCCGGTTGTACCGAATGCCGTATGGTTAACCGCGACACCTACACCTCTGGCGGCGCCTATGTAAACTTTGCTGCTGCTGTAGAAATGGTGCTTTACAATGGTAAGATGAAAAAATACGGCGATGTACAATTGGGCCTTGAAACTGGCGATCCACGCAAGTTCGACAGCTGGGATCAATTCTTTGATGCCTACAAGCAACAACATGAGCTTTTCTTAAGAACAGCTTTCACCCAACAATATATCATCAACAACTTGCGTGCAAAGCACTTTGCTCAGCCTATGGGTTCTGCCATGCATGACCTTTGCATGAAGCATTGCATCGACTTGCACCAACCACATGTTCCAGAAGGCGTAAACTTCGGTTACTTCGAGTTCATGGGCTTTGGTACCGTTATCGACTCTTTGTCTGCCGTGAAAAAATTGGTATTCGAAGACAAGAAGCTTACCATGGATCAAGTCATCACTGCCCTTGAAGCCAACTTTGAAGGCTATGAAGACGTAAAAGCCTTGTTGCAGTCTGCACCTTGCTATGGCAACAACAATGCCTTTGCCGATGACATCGGTCGCGAACTTGATCGCATCACCGTAGAGTTTGGTGGCAAATACAGCAAAGAACTCGGCATGAACAACGACGTGCGTTACGTGCCCTTTACATCTCACGTACCTTTTGGTAAGGTTGTTTCTGCTTCGCCAAATGGTCGTACAGCATGGTTCTCTTTGTCTGATGGTTCTTCTGCTTCTCACGGGGCCGACGTTAATGGTCCTACCGCTATTTTGCTCTCCAACTACAACACCAAGAACTACGGTCGTCGCGATCGCGCCGCTCGTATGCTGAACATTAAGTTTACGCCTAAGAGTGTGGAAGGTGAAGAAGGTACCGAAAAGATGGTATCCTTCATCCGTACCTTCTGCGACTTAAAACTTTGGCACGTACAATTTAACGTTATCAACCGCGACACCCTTATTGCCGCACAAAAAGATCCGCAAAAATACCGCAACCTCATCGTTCGTATTGCAGGTTACAGCGCATATTTCTGCGACTTGTCTCCAGACCTTCAAAATGACCTCATCGCTCGTACCGAGCATGCTGCCATGTAGTTTTTGGGAACAAGAATAGAAAATTGAAATAAGGGGGCCGGTATCAACAACAGATATCGCCCCCTTTTATACAAAATGGCGTTTTGTGTACTCATGCACAAGCCTGTAGCATGCGACTGTTGTCAAAACCGGGCTTTCGCCAATGCTCCAAAGCCTTTGCGTACTTTCTTAGCGCACAGGCCCAAAAAAAGGTGGACAAGATTTTATGAGCAGCTTTGAAGACAAGAAGAAAAAAGGCACTGTTTTTAACATTCAAAAATATTCCGTACACGATGGACCGGGCATCCGCACCATTGTGTTTTTAAAAGGCTGTCCTCTTTCCTGTCGTTGGTGTAGCAACCCTGAATCTCAAGTCATGCAACCAGAGCTTGCTTTTAACGAAAATCGATGTATTACCTTGGACAAATGCCAGTACTGCATTAAACATTGCGTACGCGGTGCCATTACCCGCAGAGATGATGGAAAAATTTTAATTGACCGCCAACGGTGTGCCGATTGTGATATGCCTTGCGCCACATCTTGCCCTGCCAATGGACTTATTGTCTACGGACAAGAGCGCACCGTAGATGATGTGCTTTCTGTGGTAGAACAAGATGCTGCCTTTTATGCTCGCTCCGGCGGGGGCGTGACTCTTTCTGGTGGTGAACCCATGATGCAAGGCGAATTTGCCGCAGCTCTCTTACGCGAAGCTCGCAGACGCCGTTTAAAAACAGCCATTGAGACCTGTGGTGTGGCTCCTTGGGCTCATTTTGAAATGGCCGCTCCGTATTTAACTTCGGTGCTTTTTGATATTAAGCATATGGATGATGCCAAACATAAAGAGTTTACCGGTGCTGGTAATGCTCGCGTTCACGAAAACTTCCGTAAGTTGGCCACGGAATTTCCCAAAATCCCCATCTTGGCACGCACGCCTATTATTCCGGGATTTAACGAAAATGTCGAAGATGTACAGGCCATTGCACAATTTTTAAAGCCTTTCGAGCATGTACGCTACGAAATGCTGCCCTATCATCGCTTGGGAACGCAAAAGTATCTCTTCCTTGATAGAACGCCTCCCATGGGTAATGTGACACTTCCCCAAGAAGCCATGTATCCGCTTATAGCTGCGGCTAAAGAAATTCTTGGTGAAGATAGAGTGCAAGTACCCAAATAGTTCATGTATGGATTGTTGAGAGGAAGGTTTTACCCCTTCCTCTCTTTCTCTCCTCCACAAAAAACCTTTACTCAGCCTTTTCACAATGGAGTTGCTGTTCCATGCGAACCAATGATTTACTTTTAAAGCATTTTGAAAGAATTTTAGATGCTCTTGCAGATGGGGTGTTCATTACCGATGCCCTAGGAACTACACTTAAAGTAAATCGCATGTACGAACACCTCACAGGCATTAAGCTTGTAGAAGTAAAAGGAAAAAATGTTCGCACGCTACAGGAAGAAGGAATTTTCAACAATGTCCTTAATCCTGAGATAGTACGCACAGGTAAGCCCGTCACCAAAGCCCAACAGCTGCGCAACGGCAAAAAAGTTATCCTTTCCGGCTTTCCGGTTTTTGATGAAAATGGGCAGCTTTGCCTCGTGGTCACTTTTGTTCGCGATATTACCATGATTGAGCAACTCAATGAACAAATGACAGAGCAAAGTCAGCTTATCAGCCATATCAACGACCAATTAGCCTACATGGCCCACAAGCAAGATGTGGGTACCCCCATTTATAAAAGCGAAGTTATGGACCATGTGGTCAACCTGCTTACGCGCCTGGCAAAAACCGATGCCACCATCCTCATTTTAGGTGAAACAGGCGTGGGTAAAGATGTTTTTGCACGCTTCACCCACGAACGTAGCTTGCGTCGCGATAAACTTATGCTGAAAGTCGACTGCGGGGGTATTTCTGAAACCCTTACAGAATCCGAAATGTTTGGTTATATGCCTGGAGCCTTTACCGGCGCTTCGTCCAAAGGCAAGGCTGGCTATTTTGAAATGGCCGATGGCAGCACGGTCTTTTTAGACGAACTTGGCGAATTACCACTGACCATGCAAACGCGCCTTTTGCGTGTACTGCAAGACGGAGAAATCTTGCGCGTGGGTTCCACCTCTCCTAAAAAAGTAGACGTGCGCATTATTGCAGCCACCAATAGAAATTTGGCCGAAAGTGTGGAAGCAGGCACCTTTCGCCGCGACTTGTATTATAGGCTCAATGTGGCCACGGTGCACATTCCGCCTTTACGCGAAAGAAGCGAAGACATCCCTCCCCTTGCAGAGCATTTTTTAACAGAATTTACTGCAAAATACAAAAAAAGCATGGCCTTTATGGATGTCACCATGGAAAAACTTACCCGCTATGCTTGGCCGGGCAACGTGCGCGAATTGCAAAACCTCGTGCACAGTCTTGTGGTTACCCGCACCTCTAACCTCCTTTCGCCACGCGACTTGCCTTCGCATATCAGCGGGCAAAGCAGTGCCGACGCTTACTATGCCGATGATGTGTTCATGACCAAGCGCCCTCTAAAAGAAATTATGGCTGACATTGAAAAAGACTTTTTGCAAAGAGCCATAGAAATTCATGGCTCCATACAAAAAGTCGCAGAAATATTTCAAATCAATCGCAGTACTATTTTTCGCAAGTTGCACGGTAAGGCAGAGCAGCAAGACTCGTAGTCAATTGAAAAAGGGCAGTGGACCGAAAAAGAACAATCTACTTCGTCAGGCTTGTTTTTTGCTTTGGTCATGTATGTCTGTATACACTCCCTACGCAAAAAACTTCGCCTTCCTTGTAGCTTATCCTTTTTGAGCCCACTGCGAGCGCAGGTTCCTGAGTAATAAGAGCAATCGTCGCCTATAAAGGCGGCCTCATGCCTTATCTTTCTTCAAGTGCTGTCACTTGCGTTACATATCAACAAAGACTCCAAGCTTTTTCTCTTGAGCCTTGTCATAGATAATTTTAGAAATGGTCACATCAAACAGCGCCATGCCTACGGTTTTAAAGAAAGATGTGCCATTTTTAACCGGTTCTTTATCCTTTTCTTGCAAAAGATATTGCCCAAAAGAACGAATATCTTGCTCTTTCAAAATACCTTCGGCTAAGGGTTTTGCCATGTCGCCCGTTTCTTCTTTGGCAAGATCCACATCTACAAAAATGGCCTCAGCCGCAGCACATATGGCTGGCGGAAACTCCCGCATGTGAGGTTTATAGGAACCAACGCCCAAGTAGCTTTTCCCTCGTAACAGCTCAACATCGTTAGGCAATACAGGCTCCGAAGAGGTGGTGGCAGTGATAATAATTTCTGCACTTCGCACTACATCTTCTACCTGCGTACACAAATGCACACGAGCCTTGGGCGCCATGGCTT
>CAYJHX010000124.1:0-6017 GCA_964369395.1 uncultured Desulfovibrionaceae bacterium | reverse complement strand
TAAGATTTCTGCGTAATAGCAGTATAAAAAGCCGCTTTCTCTCATAAGAAAGCGGCTTTTTATACTATGTTTTCGTAAATTACGAATTAGGGTAGCAGATTTTACAAGGGGTGATTTTGTTCTTCTTGGCTTCTTTTATGGATACTTTTTGAATCTCTTTGGAATTTTTCAGCGAAGAGCATTTTTTATCTTTATGATATTTTTTGCCATTCTTGGTCACAAAAACGCTTCCCTTGGCATCTTGTTTTTTTTCATTTTTCTTCGTTTGCTCTTGCTTTTTGGTGTCGGGGTTTTTATCGGCAGCAAAAACAGTCACGGAAGAAAGGCTTAAGCACAAAGCCAAAGCAAGGAAAATGCTTAGTTTTTTCATACTACACCTCAAAATTAGATTTTTTTGCCTTAAAGGCAGATTTTTTTAGCATGCTCAAGCAGAAAGTGCAAGAAAGCCCTCATGCTGTACACACGAGGGCTGAGTTTATGCAAAGTCGGGGTCTAAAGCCGCCCGACCGTAGTCGAGCATGATATTTATATAATGCAGACTTCGCTCATCTATAGGAATGATGGGAAAGGGCGTTCGGCAATGCTCACAATGCACCATAGCTGGCTGTGTGGGCGCCGCTAAAGCAACATGTTTTTGACACTTAGGGCATGGATAGAAAAATAATATTTCCATGCCCTCTGGTGAAACAGGTTGTAAAGGCTTTTTATTCTTCATGCACAAGACTCCACAAGGCTTGTACCGTTCATACTGGCAGGTACGTCCTTATTCCATAATTTGATAAGGGTAGGTGCCACATCGGCGAGTTTTCCATCTTGCAGGCGTACACACCCATTTTCTTGTACAAGAATGCAAGGCACAGGATTTGTTGTATGTGCAGTTTGAGGCTGACCATCAGCATCTAGCATTGATTCGCAATTTCCGTGATCTGCAATAAGGAGCATACGCCCTTTGATGGTGCGTATAGCTTCTATAAATTCGCCTACACAGGCATCCACGGTTTCACAAGCGGCAATGGCCGCAGACAAAACCCCCGTATGCCCCACCATATCTCCATTGGCAAGATTACATACGACAAGGGTGTATTCTTTACTTTGTAATGCTTCAACGCATTTTTTTGTTACTTCTGGGCCGCTCATACCAGGAGCAAGATCATAGGTGGCCACACTGCGCGGGCTAGGCACCAATATACGGTCTTCTCCGTCAAAGGGTTCTTCACGCCCGCCATTGAAAAAGTAAGTTACGTGAGCGTACTTTTCGGTTTCGGCAATACGCAATTGCTTGCATCCCCATGAGGAAACCACCTCTCCAAGGCCCATGGTTAAACTGTCTTTAGGGAAGGCTACGGGCAAAATAAAGGTAGAATCATAACAGGTCATGCTGGCAGAAGCGCAAAGTTCTGGCAGTTTACCACGCTCAAAACCGTCAAAATGGGGTAGCGTGAGGGCTTGTACCAGTTCACGCATGCGGTCAGCCCTAAAGTTAAAAAAGAAAACGCCGTCACCGTCTTGCCATGTGCCCTCCTTGGAGCCTTCAGGGGCCAAAAGCGTGGGCACAATAAATTCGTCAGAAAGATCTGCCGCATAGGCTGCCTTTACTGCTTCAAGAGCATCACTAGCGCGCTCTCCTTGTCCGTGGACAAGCATATTCCATGCTTTTTCTACTCTGTCCCAGCGCGTATCTCTGTCCATGCAGTAAAAACGCCCACACAAAGACGCTATGCGTGCTTTGCCTTGGAAGGGAAGTAAAAAGTCTTGTAAAATGCGTACAAATTCTTCGCCACTGTGCGGAGGCGTGTCGCGCCCATCCATGAAACAATGGATAAAAACCTCAAGACCGCGTTCGACAGCAATTTTTACCAAGGCTTCCATATGCTTATAATGGCTGTGTACACCACCGTCAGATAAAAGCCCTGCCAAATGCAAACGCCCGCTGCCGCCGTGTTCTTTTTGGCAATGCTCCATCAATGCTTTAAATGTTGCATTGCTGGCAAGCTCGCCCGATTCCATGGCCACGTCAATGCGTGTCATATCTTGATAGACCACAGAGCCTGCGCCAATATTTAAATGCCCCACTTCAGAATTGCCAATATAGCCTTCTGGCAAACCCACAGCGCGTCCAGAAGCCTGTAATTGACTGTGTGGGCAACGGGCAAAGAGTTTATCGAGGTTGGGGGTATGGGCTAAAAAAGGCGCATTGCTTTCGCTTTCTTTTGCAAGGCCCCACCCGTCTAATATAAGCAAAAGTGTAGGGGTTAAATCTGCGCAGGTACTCATGGTATATCCTTAAAATGCTCAGTGAGGTGTAGAGTTAGGCAGAAGCCTTGGGTAACTCTTCCCAAAGTTTTTCTAATTTATATAAGTCTCGCACCGATGCTTGAAATATATTGATAACAACGTCATTGCAATCAAGCAAAATCCATTGGCCTGTTTGTTTGCCTTCTGTGCGTAAAAATTCGAAGTTTTGTTCTTTACAAAAAAGCACCACGTTTTCGGCAAGGCTTTGTGCATGACGCATGGAAGCAGCGGTGACCACCACCATGGCTTCAGCAAAGGTGTTTTGGTGTGCAAGGTTAAGACTCACAATGTCTTGGCCTTTGTGCTCTTCCAAAAAACCTTGAAAGGCTTTAACTTTTTCTGCGGTAGGTACCGTTGAATATTTTTTTTTCATACTTTATCCTCTGTAATATTTCCTGCCTATAGCTTAAAGAGTATGAGGTGTAAACCTATAAAATAGGCATTATGTGAAATTTTTGTTGCAGTTTAAACTTTTTTTATAAAAGTTCTATAATTCTATACTTTTGTCAATAATAATTTTTTGTGTCGGTATTTTTGAAGGCTAGAAGGAAAAAAGGCGCGCGGCAATTTTTTGAGATATCTTTCGGCGAAAGCATCATCTTCTTTGCGTCTCATAAAATAATCACTATGTGCCATTTGCACAAGGCTATTTATCAAAAAAGCGCGAAACTTTTATGAAAAAGTTCCCTTTTTTCACTTTTTTATTCTTGCGCTTCTCATAATTGTAGCATACAATTTTTTAGAGATACCGTATGCGTTTAGTATAAAATTTAGTTATATTTTAAAGAGTTATCAACTTAACCATCGTGAGGTGTGGTATGAAGAAGATGTTGTTCTGTTTTTGGTTGCTTGCCACCATTTTGGGAGGTCAAGCTTTGGCTGCCGATGCCCAAAAAAATTGGGAAGAGGGGCTAACGCAATTTTTCAAAAAGAAAAATATGCAGATGCAAAGTTTTGAATATGCTGCCGAC
Source organism: uncultured Desulfovibrionaceae bacterium (assembly GCA_964369395.1). Taxonomy (GTDB): domain Bacteria; phylum Desulfobacterota; class Desulfovibrionia; order Desulfovibrionales; family Desulfovibrionaceae; genus CAYJAD01. The sequence goes on along the minus strand of CAYJHX010000124.1, from coordinate 2,751 downwards.
ACCAATACCATCGTAGTTAAAGGGGTTACTGGCGTTGATACTGTTGTACCAAACAGCACCATTAGCATTGAAGAAATTATCTTTACCGAACCCAACCTCGAGCTTTTTAGCGCTCAAGACAGCGATGTGCCCTTGGTAGCTAAGAGTGTAGATTTTAATGGCATTCATATTAAACTTAACGAAAAAATCCAAGAAGCTCCTCAAACCCAAGAAGCGCAAAAGCCTCAAGAAGCACAAGAGTCCCAAAGCTCCCAAAATTCCCAAGGAGCTCAGGAAACTCAAGAAGCGCAAAAGACGAGCACAAAGCTTAAAGGCGAAGCGTACATAAAGCATGTAAGCCTTATAGAATGGAAGCAAAATCTTGTGCTTTTAAACAACCAAGATAGCACAAAAAATCCTGAAGGTTATTATAAAGCGGCCATGAATGCCTTTGTCAAAGCGGTTGTGTATAACGACCTTACGCTCACCATTCCTGGTACAACTCCGCAGATATTTCATATGGCGAAAATGGAGCTTACCGACATAAGCCCCACCAAAATTGCCTCCATACTCTTGAGCAATGGCGTGTTTCGTGATGTGAAACAAGAAAATGTACAAGAAGATATTTTTCTTTTTGATACCTTAGAAGCTACCGACGTAGGTACGCCTACGGCAGAACACTTAGCCTTCTTGCATGTTAAGGGAGCAGATGTACTTAGAGGTACTGCAAGCACAGAAGATATTGCTAAATACAATGCTTTTTCTGTGGCCTTTAATAAGCAAAGCCCACGTTGGCAATTTACCCTTAAGGGCTTGCGCGGCGAAAGTATCGACAAAAGTGTGAAGAAAGAAGTTTTTGCATTCAAAGAAACACAATTCTTATTCTTTAATGATCCCGAAAGCGATGCTCAAATGGATATTTCGCTCAAGGTATTGGGCGCTTCCATTAATCACGAAGCTCTTGGCCTTACGAGCAAAGAATTAAGCCAGATACCCATGCTTTTGCATACTAATAGTTCGGCCTACGACTTTGCTTTCAATACGTCACTCAAAACAAATAAAGAATATAGCACGCTAGACATTTCTCTAGCTGACCCAAAAGGGCCTTCGTTAAAAATACACACCAAGGTGCTTTTGCCGGAAACCAAGCTTTCCAGTCTTTTGGCTATTCCCTTTGATGAGTCTATGTTTATGTCTCTTCTTATGAGAAGCGCCTTTGTGGAGTTTAGCACAGAAAGTGCCAATGTGGCATGGCTCATGCCTAATGGCAAAACTCCAGCCCTTTCTTGGGATAAAGAATTTACCCGCCTTGTTTATGACCATAACACAGGCACAAATGTCACAGTGTTGCAAGAAGCCAAAGGCATGAAATTTGACTTGGCCCAATTGGGTGAAGCTGCCGAAGAAATTGACATGGTGGCTGCCGCCCTAGGTTCTACTACCTTGGCACTAGATTCAAAGCTTGCGTTGAACGTCAATACCAATGGTTCTCCTAGTCTTGTAAGCTATGATTTTGACTTAAAAGATCAAGCCGCTCTAAACGCGTCCTTAGATTTTATTTTGCCGGAAAAGAAAATTTCTGAATTGGTCCTGGCCATGGATCCTAGTGTTGTGGAAGCCTTCTTAATGCAAGGCACCGTTACCGGCGCCCAAGTGGTATTTACCGAACAAGGCGCGTTACCTCGTTTACTTGCTTTTGCAAGCAAGCAAATAGGGCAAGGACCAGAAGTGCTCATAGCCATGGCTGTGTCTGAGGCTCGAAAGAATTTAGGACAATTACAACAGTTCTTCACACCTACCAGTATAGATGCTGCGGAAGCTTTCATCAGAAAGCCCGGCGTGCTTACGGTAAAGGCCACAGCCAAGCAACCCTTGGGTATGGCAACTATGGGCTTGCTTGGGCAACCCGGCATGGTTACCGTTGATATAAGCAGTAAAGAAGGCGTTGATATTGTGCAAGCTAGCACAGCTTTGGTGGAAAGCATGCCTAAAGCACCTGCGCAAAACGATACAAAACCTGCAGATTCCACCACAAAAGGTGGCACGCAAGAAGCACCTAAGCCACAAACAAGTGCTCCTGAAGGTACAGCTCCTACCGCACCTCAAGGAACAGCACCCGTGGAAAAGCCTGCAGAAAAATCTGAAACATCTCAGGGCAGCCCCAAAGCCACAGAGAATACCGCGCAAGATGCCTCTACCCTTGTGGCACCTGTAGAAAAGAAAGCCGGTACAGGCCTTATTATGCCCACCACGCAAGACGTCATGGGGCTTACGACTTTTGCCCCCGATCAAAAGGCCGACTCTTGCGTACGTGTCTTGATTTCTAGCGCAAGCCCTCTAACGGCGGTACGCCTAGAAAGTATCAGCGGTAAAATTGGCAGTTGGAAAACTAAGGATGTAAAAAATAAAGCCATCGGTGTTTTGGCTGTTATGAAAGATGGGAGCATTGTTAATGCTGACGATGCCTCCTTTGCTCTTGATGTTACAAGCCCCACAACCTTGGCGCTTTGCGCTCAAGATAATGGCGCCATAGCTGACCCCAGAACACGTTTGCGTGTTATCTTCTTCCATAAAGATGGTTCAAGAAGATACTCCGTTATTCAACGATAAAAACTTGTGTGATTAAACTAAACTCTGCAAAGAAAATATTTAAGGGCGGAAACTTTTTTTAAAGTTTCCGCCCTTAAATATGGAGTATATTTCTTTTGCAGGGGGAGGAAGAGAAAACTTTTGCTAGCGCCCAAAAGTTTTCCCTTCCTCCCCCTGCACCCC
>CAYJHX010000123.1:0-6023 GCA_964369395.1 uncultured Desulfovibrionaceae bacterium | reverse complement strand
TGGCATCGCGCGTTCCCACAAGGTTAGAGACTGTGCGTATTTCCAATAAGGGCACTGCATGACGAGCACATGCCAACGCTAGAGAAAACCCTTCCATGTTTTCCAGTAATACTTCCGGATAGGGAGCAGCCAGTCTACGCGCACGTTTGGGGCAACAGGTCACTCCAGCTACAGTAATGGAAGAGGCTTTTCCTTGGATGGGACAATGCCGCAACATTTCGCGCAATTGAGGCAATTGGGGCAATTCTACTGTGTCCCAAACCTCTTGCTGAGGCGTGCGCCATTGTGGAAAACCCAAGGCTTTGGCATCTACCTGCCCATCAGTAACTAAACCGTATTCCGGATAAATTTCCTTTGTTATACGCCAATGAGTACACAGTGGTGCTTTTTCTAAATCAAAAGAACCTGCCAAACCAAGATTTACTACCAGCGTTTTCTTGCTTATGGCAGGCATAACCTTACCTAAGGCAAAAGCCGCATTGAGCGGCCCAACACCAGTAATAAGTATACCGTTGGTTCTTTCGCGCTGATCGGTAAAATAGTGTATTTCTTGTTCAGCCATGCTTGAGGAAAAAGGTTTAAGATATGAAGGTCTTGCCCCGTTCCACTCATCACGTGTTGCCAATACAAAAAGTATATGCATACGACCCCTCATGGTTGTAACATTGAGAAAGGCTCTGTCTGCGCCCTGTCATGAGGCTTTTTGTCTCATTGCAGGCAGGGCATTATGCGAAGAATTGCTGATAAATGCAAGAAGAACTCTGCCATGTGGCAGACATTTTGTTATTTACTGCTTTACAAAAATGACAAAATATTTAAAGTTGGGCTATGAATTTCGATGGAGAACTCTTTCTTTGTGCTGTAGGGCTTGCTTTTATTTTTGAAGCGTTGCCATGGATACTGGCGCCAGACGCCATGCGTAAATACTTATTTTCCTTGGTGCAAATGCCCAATGCGTCTTTACGCCTTATGGGATTGACCGCCATGGGGATGGGGTTAGCTCTTATTTGGCTTATCCGTTCTTGATGGGCTGTTGAAAAAGCATCGTCTGCGGCGTTAAGCTTGTTTTTTCTTTCAGCATGGACCAGAAGAGTCCTATGCTTCAAGAAAAAAACTTCGCTTGCCTTGCATCCGATACCTTTTGAACAGCCTATGTATTTTGTGTAGGCTGTTGAAAAAGAACTGTCTATATGCGGCTACCACCAGCCCGCAGGACGTGGGCAAGCCCCGCAGGGGAGTAAGCCAAAGGCAAGGCGGAATTTACTTTCTTCGTAAACGCTTCTACCTGCAGGTGTCGTTTGCGATAGCTTGCGGATAGGACAAACCTATCTTGACAACTAAAATATTACCGGGCCTTTTCCCCTATGTGCAAGCATACAATGCCTGATGTAAGGGGAATGTGCCATGCGCATTGAAAGCCGGCGCTACGCATTTCTTCTTCTAGTTCAAGGGCTGACGGAAAAGAGGTGATGGTGTCAGCCAGATAGGTGTAAGCCTTGGAATCTTTGGAAAATATTTTCCCCACGCGTGGCAAGACGGTGCGTAAATAAAAATTATACACGCCACCCCAAATTCTATTTTTTCCCGATCCAAACTCTAAAATGCATACTCTGCCACCGGGCACAAGGACGCGATGCATTTCTGCCAGTGCTTCATGGCGTGGTAAAACATTGCGTATGCCAAAGGCAATGGTGACGCAGTCTACGCTATTGTCCGGCAGGGGTAAACGCTTGGCATCGGCGGCCACAGGCCAGATACTGCGTGCATTGGCGCCGCGTAATTTTTTGCGCCCTTGCAAGAGCATAGGAGGGCAAAAATCCAGAGCCGGAACAGTAGCTTGTGGGTAGCGCTTGCGAATGGCTAAGGACACGTCTAAGGTGCCGGCGGCCAAATCGAGCACACGTCCTGTAGGGCCAAGGCGAACTTCGCGTACTAACCTGCGGCGCCATAGCTTATCAATACCGCATGAGAGAAGGGTGTTTAATAAATCATACCATGAAACAATACGTCCAAACATGGAGGATACTGCTTTTTCATGGGCTTTTTCTTGTTCTTTTTGCGTACTTGCTTCCAACGGTATTCTCTATTCTTTGGTGCTTTCTTGGGTAATGGTTTCTAATACTACTTTATAGACAGCAGGAAATGTTTCTGCAAAGTTTCCCGGAGAGATGGTGCGTGTTTCAATGAACTTAGCTACCAATTCTTTGGCAACTTGTAATGCTTCTTTTTGCAATTTTTCCATAGGAGCCTCTATAAACCATTCTTTCTTGAAAAAAACCCGCCACTAGGGGAATGGCCTTGGCCCCCGATGGGCTGTGCCGGGCGGGAGACGAAACGAAAGTACAAACCCCCGCCCCGTCCTTTAAACTGTTTATCAGGCTGTTGAAAAAGTGCAACCTGCGTTGTCAGACTTGTTTTTTTGCTTCCGTCGAGTACCAGAAGAATACACTTCGTTTTCAAAAAAGCATCGTCGATTTCGCAGTTCACGTTTTTTGCACAGCCGAAAGAAAAACGATGAAAATGACATTTTGTCAGAAAATTTTTTATAACAAACTGTTTTTAACAGGCTGTTATGCTTCTTTATCCTTCGCTGAGTAAGGCCAAAATTTCTTCGCGTAAAACCTTAGCGGCGGCGGTGGCAGCCATTTTTTCTAAGTTGACGTCTAGATGCTCTTCGAGGGCGTGCAAGCGTTGTTCTAAATCGTTTACCGTACCTTGAAGCTGTTGTATGGTGTCTTCTTGCTGTTGCTTGGTTGCTTCTAGTTCATCTACTTTTGCTTGTAAGGCATCTACGCGATGCTTGGCTTCGTTGTTATCTTCAGCGCTGGCGCTGCTGAGAGGGGCTTGCTCCTGCACTGCGTTTACGGCAGCTTGCACCGAGCTTTCTAGCTTGGTCACTTGCGCTGCTATAATTTCTTTCATGGTGTTTTCTCTTTCAACCGCTTCGGTGGCGGCGGTTTCCAAGAGACGAACTTTTTCTTCCATGGCTTTAAGGGCTTCAGAGCTCATGCTTATGTCTTCCGAAGCGTTGGTAGAGCCCTCTGCATTTGTAGTGGCGCTTTCTAGTTTTTGCTCAAAGACGGCAAGCTTGGCTGTATGTTCTTCAAGTGCGGCATGCAAAGCTGTTTGGCTATCTTGCGCTTCTTGGCTTATGGCCATATTTTGCGCTTCTAGTTGCGTGATTTTTTCTTCTTGAGTGGCAAGGCTTGTCTGCACCTGCTGCAACTGCTCTTCTTGATTGCCTTGTTGTGTTTGCGTTTCAGTAGGGGCAGATTGCTGTAAGGCTTCTAAAGAGGCCTGATGCGCGGCCATTTTTTCTTGTAAGGCTTGCACCTCTTCTGTGCATTTTTCTAAGGCTTGGGCGTGAATGCTCAGGGAGTCGTGCATCGCAGCATTTTTTTCTTGTGCTTCTTGTGCTTGCTGGCTTTGCGCCTCAAGGTTTGTTAATTTTTGCTCTTGCGTAGCGAGGCTTTCTTGTATGCCTTGCAATGCGTTTTCGTCGCCAGCGGCAGAAAGGCTTATTTGCTTTTCTACATCGTCAAAGCGTAAAGCCGTATTTTCTTCTAGCATATGCATGCGTTCTTCTAAACTTTGCAGGCGCGAATCGTCATACAAGCTTGGGGCAGGGGCAGTAGAATCTGCAACGCCTTGCGCCGCCACAGCTGTTGCCGCTGCCATAGCGGTTGCCTCAGGTGCGTCTACAGGCATGGCCGCAGACGGCTGGGCTACAGGTGTATCAAATTCCTGCACTTCTTCTTGCTCGGCTTGGGCCACAATGTTGGCTGCCATGGCGCGCACGTTGTCATTGTCATCGGCGGCAAAAAAATCAGGCTCGGGCGTCGCGGTAACTTCTTTTTCGCTGGCTCCAAGAATAGCGTCTAAATCGTCATCAAGACTTGGAGTTTTGGGGGCAGGCTCAGCATTAAGAAGAGCTTCTAAATCATCGTCAAAGTTTGGAGATTGCGGCGTAGTATCATCATTTAAAATGGCGTCAAGTTCCGCACCTAAAGAGTCAAAATTGGGTTCTGCAAGCGGTTCAGTGGCTTTTGGGGGTGTTTGGGGAGCTACTACCGCTTGTGCTACATCTTCAAAAGAAAGCTCTTGGCCTTGCTCATGTTTAGGAACGAGGCTTGCGGCCACGTCGGCGGCAGAAATGGTGCTTTCGCCAAGCACATCTTTTAAAAGAGCGTCCATATCGTCCACAACATCTTCTGCAGGGGCGGCTTGTGGCTGTGTTGGCGCTGCCGATTTTGCCGGAGGCGTATCATCAAGCATGCTCTCAAAAAGAGCATCCAAGTCGTCAGAAATATCAGGATCTTCTGCAGGAAGGGGAGCGTTTTGAGGTGCAGGAGCTACGGGTTGTGCCGCAGGCGTAGGCTGTGCCGCTACTGGTTGTGCCGCAGGGCTATCGAGCATACCCGCAAGCATGGCATCAATATCGTCATCGGCCTGAGAGCTAGCTGAAGCTGCAGGAGGGGTTGCAACATCGGGTTGGGGAGGCATATCCATTTCGGCCAATAAAGCGTCTACGTCAGATAAATCTGGTGCGTCTGCCGCCTCAGGGGCAGGATTACCAAGCGCCCTAAACTCTTCTTGAGGCATATCATTTTCTAAATGCGAAAAGCCACCATCACTGTCCATCTGCGCGAGAAGTGCGTCAAGGTCTACATCGCCCATGGCAGATAAATCTGGCGCTGTGGGGCTGTTGCCAAGGTCACTTAAAGCGGTATCTATAGTAGCATTTGGTGCTGCCGCGCTTTGTGTAGGCGCGTTGCCTTTTTCGATAATATCTGTGAGGTCAATAATATCATCATCGGCGTTATTTTTTTGGTCTAAATCGAACTTCATATATGCCCCCAGAATTTTTCACTTTTTTATAAAAAACTCTACATTCTCTCGCAAGATAACAGAATTCACGTACAAAGGCAATTCTCTTATCTGGCCGTTCAAAAAGCGCAATCTATTTCATCAGGCGTGTTTTTTGCTCTGGCCAAATAGGAGAAAAGTGCCTTATTTTCGCAGAAAAAACTTTTTTCCGGACGCTACATTTTTTTTACAATTTTCACAAAATTATACTGAAAAAGTAATTGTGCAGGACTCTTATAATATGAAACCTCACACAATAAATTGTGCAGAGCTCTCATTGGGTAAAAAAAAACGCCATCCCGAAGAACGGCGTTTTTACGGAAAACCTTGTCATTTGCTAGACATAATCACCACGATTAAATTTAATTTTCTCGGTGGTGCTCATGATTTCAAGTTCATTGACAAGATTCGCCAAGTCAGGGTTTTGCTCTAGGGCGTCTTTATTTTGCGCCTTGAGCGTAGACACTTGCGATTCGATACCTTCTAAAAGAGAGTAGGCATCGCGCAAATTTCCTTCACCGCCCGGCGTACGCAGCTTTTGAGCATACGAATCCCACATATCTAAGGCGCCAGAGGCTTGATCTAAAGCTTGTTCCGTAGATGCTGCATTCGTTGTTTGTGGTGCGGAAATATTTTCCACCCCACTCAAAAGCAATTGTTGTACAATACTGGTCTGTACCGGAGGTACAGAAACCGGCGTTTGTACGCCACTTCCTGCGTCACCAAGGGCTGCCTGCTCTGCAAAGGCCGCCGCAAACCCAGTATTATCGCCATTTTTTTGGGCGACAGACTTTTTTGCGTTAAGCTCTTGTTGCGAGAGTAAGGCTCCGATTTGTTCGGTGCGTATATTCATAGCGCCTCCAACCTTGGCGTTAGTGCTAAATAGGATGCAAAAATCTTGCCAAGGATATATGTTTTTTTAACTATTCAATATTATTGACTCTAGGAAAAAGAATAGCGGAAAAAATTTCCGTAAGCTCGATAGCATATTTATAAAGGCCGTTGTTAGAAAATCGTGCTCTTTTATTCAATTTGTATGAAATTTTGTCGTTGTTGAAAATGATTATGCAAAAATCTTTTGGCAGTTTTCTGTTTTCCCAAGTGTAATCTTCCCTTAAAATAGTGCAAGCTAAAAAGAGAGATTTCTGGCAAACTAC
>CAYJHX010000122.1:0-6057 GCA_964369395.1 uncultured Desulfovibrionaceae bacterium | reverse complement strand
TTTTTACAATTTTCACAAAATTATACTGAAAAAGTAATTGTGCAGGACTCTTGTTTTTATGGGTAGCAGGCACTCTCTTGAAGGGGAAAGAAGAAACTTTTGCTAGCGTCCAAAAACCCCTCCTTCCCCCCTCAAACTCCCACCATCCTCCCCAAAACACGCCATACATCTTTGCACAATAAAAAAAGCCACAATGACAAAAGCATTGTGGCAGATATTAGTAGAGTCAAAATTTTAGGAGATGGGGGAGAGGCGGCTTTTTTAAAAAGGTCCCTCCCCCAAGAAAAAAGCATACACCTATTTCCCTTTTTCCAAAAAAACTACTCGCCTATTTTTAAGTCTTCCCAATATTGTTCGTACACTTTTTGGGTGGCGCCAAGGCCTTTGGTAAATTCGCTGTTTTTGATATCAGCTTCGGTGGGGAAAATAAGATTACTTTCGGCCATGGCTTTGGGTAAATGTTCTTTTACACCGGTGTTGGGCGTAGTATAATTATATTCTTCCACACATTTAGCTGCAATATCGGGACGTAAAATAAAGTTAATAAAAGCATAAGCGGCGTCTTTGTTTTCTGCGTGGGCAGGAATGGCAAAGCTATCTAACCACAAAGGCGAACCTTCTTTGGGGTAGACGAAAACCAAATCGGGATTTTCCTGCTTAGCAATAAAGGCGTCGCCATTCCAAATGAAACCAGCATTGACTTCTTGACTAATCAAGGCTTGCTTAGCTGCCGTTACGTCAAAAATACGTACGCTAGACTTAAGCTTTTGCAACCATTCAAAACCTTTTTTGATTTCATCGGGATTTGTTGTATTGATAGAAGAACCAGTGGCTAAAAGAGCCGCGCCAAAGGTGTCGCGCAAGTCATCGGAAAGCAGTAACTTTCCTTTAAATTCTGGACGGAATAAATCATTCCAAGAAGTAATGGTGGCAGGATCTACCACATTTTTATTGACCATAAAGCCTTGCACACCCCACATATAGGGGATGGAGTACACATCATCGGAACTAAAGGCTTTAGAAATAACTTTATTATCTAAATATTTTAAGTTAGGTATTTTACTTTTGTCGATGGCGCTGAGCAATCCATTTTCTCGCATCAAATCCACAAAATAGGTAGAAGGTACCACAATATCATAGCCTTTGCCGCCAAGGAGTTTAAGCTTGGCAAACATAGCTTCGTTGGATTCGTATGTGGTATATACAACCTTGATACCGGTTTCTTTGGTAAACTGATCAAGAACGCTTTGGGGAATATATTCTGACCAATTGTAAACATTAACTATCTTTTCTTCTGCGCTGGCTGTGCTTGCAGCAAAGGGCATCATGGCAACAGAAACACATACCATCAAACAACATACCGACCAAAAAAGTTTTCTCATTTTATTTTTTTCTCCCTGCTCCCATGAACCACGTGGCAAAAACCAAAAGCACCGTCACACCAAACATTAAGGCAGAAAGAGCATTTACATCGGGTTTCATGCCAAGACGCACCATGGAATAGATTTTTAAAGGTAACACTTCAAACGATGGCCCCGTCACAAAGAAGGAAATGAGCACATCATCCATGGACAAGGTAAACGCCAATAACCACCCCGCCACCACGGCAGGCCAAATAATAGGCAAAATTATATGATAAAAAGCTTGCCATTCTGAGGCTCCAAGGTCTCTGGCTGCTTCTACCACGCTTTCATCAAATTCGGAAAGTCTTGCTAACACAGTAATAATAACAAAAGGCAAAGAAAGTGTGGTGTGTGCAATAAGTAAGGTAAGAAAACCCAATTCCATTTGCAAAGCAATAAAGAAAATAAGTAAAGAAATACCCATTACAATATCGGGCGATACCGTCAGCACGTATACCGAACCGTGTAAGACTTTACGCCCCAAAAAACGATAACGCTTTAAGGCCACGGCGGCAAAAAGCCCTAAGAAAGTAGCTAAAGTAGCGCTGAGTGCCCCTATAATCAAAGAATTAACGGCAGAATCTAACAAGGTTTGATTGCTAAAAAGTAATTCATACCATTTAAAAGTAAAACCACGCCAATCCGTAGAATACTTAGCTGTATTAAAGGAATAGACCACCACCAGCAAAATAGGTGTATACAGCAAGGCATACACAAAGAAAAGCCATGTTTTTGCCAGCTTTTGCATTAGGCGGCCCCCTCTTCCTGCAACACATCTTGCTTATTGTGCGTATAGGCATTGACCAAGCGATACATGCCAAGAAGCAGCACAAGTAAAAGTGTCAAAAAGGTGCTCGCCGCGGCTCCTAGTGGCCAATCGCGCGCCACAAGAAATTGATTTTTAATGAAATTTCCCACAAGCATACTTTTGGCGCCGCCCAAGATTTCAGGAATATAAAAGGCACCCAGCGAGGGTAAAAATACTAATATACACCCAGCCACAATGCCCGGCAGGGTTAATGGTAAAGTGATATGCCAAAAAGTGCGTACAGCGCCGGCCCCCAAGTCGCGAGCCGCCTCGGCATAGCGCCCATCAAGTTTTTCTATGCTAGCATACAGAGGCAAAATCATAAAGGGTAAAAAAGTATAAACCATACCACAAAAGGTAGCAAAATTTCCGTACATAAAAGACACAGGCTGTTCTGTAAGGCCACACCATAGCAAAAAGGTGCTCAGCAAGCCATTAGCCTTTAAAATGGCGATAAGCGCATAGGTACGAATGAGGGAATTTGTCCAAAAAGGAATGATAATCAGCAGTAAAAGCCAAGGTTTTGCTTTTTCGCTGGCTCTGGCCATGGCAAAGGCAAAGGGGTAGGCCAGCAATAGACATGTTAATGTAGAGACCAAGGCAATCCAAAAAGACTCCCAGAGAATTATCGAATACTTGGGATCAAAAAGATGCAAATAGTTGTCCAAAGTAAATTTGGGCAATACAAAATCTTTTTCGCCCTTGGTCAACACGGTAATGATGAGCAAGCCCACATTGGGAAGCAATGCAAAGAGCCCTAACCATAAGGCTGTGGTGCTAATACTTATGGTGCGCAGCGCATTAACTTTCATGGGGCAATACCACTTCCCATCCGCTTACCCACGTCACATACACTTCTTCGCCATCCACATAGTTAATATCTATGCCATCTTCATCAAAAAATTCTGCTCCCACCAGATTGGGGCCTTTTTTCTCTAAGGCTACATGCAAATCTACCGTGGCTCCCTTGTACACCGTTTCTTCAATATGCCCGCGCAAGATGGGGGCATTGGGGTCGGGGCGATCTTCATAGGTATGGTAAATACGCAAATCTTCTGGGCGTATAAGCACATTGACCGTATCGCTTACGGCAAATTCGCGGCGACTAGGCACATTAAAGACCGTTTCTTGTACCAAGATATCATAAGTGGCATTGTCTTTTTTACGCACAATAATACCGGGAAGAATATTGATTTCTCCCACAAAACGCGCCACGTACAAATTCGCAGGGTTTTCGTAGATATCTTGCGGGGTGCCTTCTTGTACTATATGGCCATTGTCCATAACCACCACTCTATCGCTCATGGCAAAGGCTTCTTCTTGATCGTGGGTTACAAAGACAAAAGTAATACCAAGTTTACGCTGCAAGCGCTTTATTTCTAACTGCATCTGACAGCGTAATTTATAGTCAAGGGCAGAAAAAGGCTCGTCTAGCAAAAGCACTAAGGGCTCGTTGACGATGGCTCGAGCTAGCGCCACGCGTTGCTGCTGTCCGCCGGAAAGATGCGCAGGTTTGCGATCTTGCAAATGCTCAAGACGTACCATTTGCAAAACATCGCACACTTTTTCTTTAATCACATGAGCTTTAAGTCTTTGCATTTTTAGACCAAAAGCCACATTGTCAAAAACTGTCATATGCGGAAAAAGCGCATAATTTTGAAACACCGTATTTACTTGACGTTTTTCCGGTGGCACAGTCCGCACATCTTTACCAGCAATATGCAAGCTACCACTGTCCGGTTGCTCAAAGCCCGATAAAATGCGCAAAATGGTGGTTTTTCCACATCCCGAAGGCCCGAGTAATGTAAGAAACTCCCCATTGCCAATGGTTAAATTGATACCATCCAGAGCCAGATGATTGCCAAATCTTTTGACAATACCACCCAAAGTGATAAGAGGTGTTGTTTGCTGCATTATCTTTTTGTGATACCGTAGATGTTAGAAAAAAAGGAAATGTTATGCATTTCTTGAACTATTACCCAATGTATATGGCATTTTCATGACAGTAGCCACGACTCAAGCCAAGCAGCAAGCCCCCAAAGATGCCGTAGGCAAAGTCAAGGCAAAGCAGGGCAGTCTATAGCATTATTTCCCCAAAAAATCAAGACCGCCCTGTTTTGACATAGTTATTTATTTCAAATGTTAACGAACAAAATTTGTCCAATGTCGCTCTTCTTGTTCAGGCATGGGCACACCTTGTGCCTTGCCGGCTTCAATGCATTTCAAAAGCCAAGCCATATTGCGTCCAAGCACGCGCATAGTTTGCAAACCTTCCAAGTCTTCTTTCACTTGCTCAGGAGTATTGCCGTGCACTTGCGGCCAATATTGCGAAGCCACCAAAGGCATTTGCGCGATGGTAAAGAATTTTTGTAAGCAGTCCAAAGCAGCCGTAGAGCCTGCACGGCGACAGCTCACCACAGCAGCACCGGGTTTATAGGCATAGACATCCGACTTGTAATAGAACATTCTATCAAGAGCCGCACACAGTGAAGGATTGGGCGCGGCATAATAGACGGGAGATCCCACAACAAGGCCTTGACATTCTTTCATAATATCAATCCATTCATTGATGGGGTCGTCTTTAAAAATGCAATAGCCCTTTTCAATACATTTATTACACGCAATACAGCCGCGAATGGGCGTTGTGCCAATATTAACGATTTCGCTTTCTACACCATTATCAAGTAAAGCACGGGCCACTTCGGCCAAGGCTACGCCTGTACAGCTGGCTTTACGAGGACTTCCGTTGATAAGTAATACTTTCATAACAACTCCTTTGTAAGTTTCTAGAGCATGCTGTAGGATATTTTTTTTAAAAAAGCAAATTTTCACAAGGTGACAATATGCAAAGAAAGAGCAAAATTAGTTGAAAAATGGATACAAACAATAAAATTTTTGTTGAAATAAAAAAAGTGGCGTGAAAAACACACCACTTTTATTGCTTACATTCTTTACGAAAAGTTAGACGGTAATATTAAAGTAACTTAACAAAGAATTGGTTCGGTCATCAAAAGAGCTTTTAAAGCGCGTCATCAATTCCAATTGTACATCGTCATTGGCAAGTACTTCACGCATCATGCTGTCTTCGCCATCAAGACCAAGGGTTTCCATAAGACTGCCAAAGTGGTTGTACAGATTTGTCCAAAGTTCGGCATATTTGGTAGGGTCTTTTTCGTAGGCATCGCGGTTAACAATACCGTCATCGCCGCCAATGGTAAACACAGGGTCATCTTGCTGACTACTTAACCAGTTGAGCATATCGGTAAATTCTTCCGTGGCAGGAAGTCTTTTAGACACTTTATCAAAGTAATATTCACTGTCCGTAGTGATGGTGGACAAATTTTCCTTATGGCGTAGCTCTTCCAAAAGCTCTATGGCCTCATCAGACAAGGTCACAGCATCGGCAGTAGGGTTATCCTCAGCGCTAGACGCTGTACCTGAAAATATCGAATCAAGACTAGCACTTGAGGCACTAGAGTAAGGATTTAATAAAGAAATATTGCTCATGGCATCACCCCAAAGAAATCTTTAATAGCATCTTTTTTTCAAATAAGGCACTCAAAAAGAATATACCTTGCCGCAGATTTTATGCAAAGAATATTCCATAGCCTTCTGCAAGCCTTCTTTGCTTTTCTCACAAAGAGCCTTTAGTTGTGGCGTGTTTTTGTGACATGCAAAAGGAGAGAACAGCCTGTAAGAATGCGGTGAAAATGACATTTCACCAGAGGTTTTTTGTGAAACGAAGTTTTTCAACAGGCTGATAGTCAATCCTCTTAGAAAGACATATCGGCATTAGTGATAAAAAAATTAGAGCTCATTTAGAAAATAGTGTTCTCCTCAAGAGAA
>CAYJHX010000121.1:0-6140 GCA_964369395.1 uncultured Desulfovibrionaceae bacterium | reverse complement strand
TGCGCCGGCTGATATTTTTTAAGGAATTCTGTGTCATATACTTCTCCTTATGAGCCTTGCGCTTGATTTTCAGTCGGTTGATTTTGCTCTTGAGCGGCGGCTTCAGCGCCCTTGGCGGTGATTTCTAATTCTTTTAAATGCGCCATCTCTATATTGTGCGAAAGTGTGGGACAACTAGGACGCAAAATCTTACGCGGACAAGTAGCAATACACACTTCTTCACAGTCAGAACCGTAACTTAAGCATTTTTGTTGATCAATTTCAATGCGGCTATCGCGTGTGCTAATGGCTTTGGCAGGGCAAGCTTTGATGCACTTGCCGCAGTTGATACAACCCACTTCGCAAATGTCCATAACGGCGCGTAATTTATCCTTGGTGGCACAGGTTACTGCCACTCGGGCGCGCATGGGAATAAGATCTAAGGAGTCACGAGGGCAAGCTTTGATGCAGATGCCACACCCTGTGCATTTGCGCGGATTGATGACAACCAAACGGTCAATAACTTCCATGGCGTCAAAAGGGCACACTTCTACGCAATCGCCAAAACCAAGACAAGACCATGAACACAGGTCTGATCCATTCATGAGCAGGGTAGCTGCTGCACAGGACGGCATGCCATGGTATTGATATTTTTCTGCCACTTTTCCTGCCACCTTATCACAACGGCGAAAGGAAATCATGGGGTCGGCGGCGCCTACAGATTTACCTGTGAGCTCACCAATGGTGATGCTTGTGTCGGCGCTTCCTGCCACACAAAGGGAGGCTGCTACATTGGCTTCATTGACTACGGCAATGGCATAGCCTTCACAACCTGCATAACCGCACCCGCCGCAGTTGGCGCCGGGGAGGGCGTCCATGACAGCTTCTACTCGTGGATCCTCTTCTACATAGAACACGCGTGAAGCCGCTGCAAGCACAATGGCCGCCACAAGACCAAGACCAAATAAGGTCAGAACTGATGTTAAAACCATATGATTCCTCCTAACTGGTCATGCCTTTAAAGGCGACAAAGGCAAGAGACATAAGCCCCGCCATGATTAATGCAATGGGGGTTCCCATCATGGCCTTGGGCACACGGCAGGTGTCCAAACGCTCACGAATACCAGCCATAAGTACCAATGCCAACATAAAACCGGCGCTGGAGGCCACAGCGTACAACATGGATGTGAGGAAATCGTATTCTTCACGTTGTACTAAGATGGCGACACCCATAACGGCGCAGTTGGTGGTAATGAGGGGCAAAAAGATACCCAAAGATGCGTAAAGTGGGGGTACCATTTTTTTAAGGAACATTTCCACAAATTGCACAAGAGATGCAATTACAAGAATAAAAACAATTGTTTGTAAGTATCCTAAATCATAGGGTATGAGCACGTACTTTTGCATTGCAAAGGTACACGCCGTGGCCATGATAGTTACGAATACCACCGCACCACCCATGCCAAGAGCTACGCCTTGCTCTTTAGAACAGCCTAGATAAGGGCAGTTACCAAGATATTGCGCAAGAACGATGTTGTTTACAAAGATGGCGGAGATGAAAAGTTGAAATATATCCATGTCCCCTCCTATTTACCCATGGCGCATGCGCCGCAAGCGGAACAACCGTGTTTTGGATTTTCAGGCTCTGCAAGGCCTTGGCGCTTGGCTTGCCATTTGGTGAAGGCATTCATGCCGCACAAAATAACACCAAGACAAATAAAGGCGCCGGGGGCTTCTATCATGACAAGGAATGGCTTAAAACCTTCCCACATGACGTATTCACCAAAAAGGGTACCGGCTCCTAAAAGCTCGCGCACACCACCAAGGAAGGTGAGGGAGAGGGTAAAACCAATGCCCATACCAAGACCGTCGGCCACAGAAAGGGCCACAGAGTTTTTGGCAGCAAAAGCCTCGGCGCGTCCAAGGATGATACAGTTTACCACGATGAGCGGTACGAAAATACCCAATTGTTGGTACAGTGGATAGGCATAGGCTTGCATAAGCAATTCTACCGATACCACCAAGGATGCAGAAATAGCAATAAAGCACGCAATACGCACCTTTTTAGGGATGAGATTACGCAAAAGTGATACAAGTAAGTTCGAAAGTACAAGCACAAAAATAACCGCCACGCCCATACCTAAACCATTGTTGGCAGATTTGGTTACCGCAAGCACAGGGCATAAGCCAAGGAGCAAACGGAACGGTGGTAGCTCATTCCAAAGCCCTTTTGAGAATTCTTTCATCATTTGTTGCATATTCTTTCCCCTATGGCCATGTTTTTACAATGTGCTCTTTGAGTTCAGCAAACGCCTTTGCCGCATTGGCTACTGCCAATGTGGTGCCTGCAGAAGAAACTGTAGCGCCGGAAATAGCATCAATGCTACCCCCGTCTTTTTTCAGTTGCACATTCATGGCTTTTCCAACAAATTGGTCGGTAAAACGAGGTTGTAAGATAACATCCCCAATGCCTGGCGTTTCTTTCATGGTGGTAACGCCAATACCCACAAGAGTGTCATTGGCGGGGTTAAAACCTACCATGACGCTGATATCTCCACCAAAACCTTTACCTTTATTTTCCAAGGCAACACCCACAAGCTTATTCCCTTTTTTAGCAGGAAAGACCATGACGGTGCTTCCATCTTTTAAGGTGAATTTTTTTCTATCGGCTACAGGAGAGTTTTCTGCTGTAGCAAAAATTCTTTTAAGCACAGGTTCTTGTACATATGTAAGTACTTGTTCTTCAATAGGAATTGCCGTCACTTGCTTGAGGTAAGAAAGGGCAAAACCCGAAATCCCACAAATAGTGGAAAGGACAACCAGCATTCTTAGTATGTCGCGCATTACTTACCTCCAAAGGGCTTTGGCCGGATACCATCCAGCAGGGGAGCCAGTAAGTTGATGAGGAGTATGGCAAAAGGTACGCCGTCGGTATGTACACCATACACTCGTATAATGATAACAAGCACGCCGCCAAGAAGCCCGTAGAGCATCATGGGGATTTGCCTATCAGGCGAAGAAGAGGCTTCGGTAGCGAAGAAAAATCCGCCCAAGAGGGTAGAGCCTGTGAGCATATGGAAAATAGGAGAGGCATACATATGAGGATCTATGCTATGAAAAATAGCACCAGTTACTAAGACCCCTACAAAGAAACTTACGGAAATTTCCCAACGAATGATACCACGCAAAGCGAGGAAAGAGCCGCCAATAAAGAGGCCAATGGCCTGAGCGGCGCCTAAGCCCCCAATTTGCATGCCAGAAAGCAAAGCCATAGTAGAGGTTTGCGCTGCTGTGGTGGCATCAAAGTATTTGAGTTGTACCAGTGGGTCCACAAAAGAGGTGGACAGTTGCATAGCATTGGGGTCCATAAGGACAGGCCAAGAAACATAAAGCAAAGCCCAGCCCACCAAGGATGCATTGACGGGGTTTGCCCCAAAGCCTCCAAAGGCCATTTTTCCCAAAGTAATACAAAGGGTAACCCCTACAACAACAAGCCACCAAGGCGTTGCTGCCGGTAGGAGAAAGGCAAAAAGCAATGAGGTAATTACGCCGGAAAAATCATCAACGCTGATTTCACGACCCATGATTTTTTGACACAGGGCTTCTACGATAAGACCGGTAAGCATAGCTAAAGCCATAACCCGCGCCGCTGGTAAACCCCAATGCCAAATGGCCATGGCTGCCGCAGGCACAAGGGCTAGCAAAATAGTATAATTCATACTGCGTATAGTACGACCGCAATGCCAAAACGGGGGGGCGCTAACGGCCAGTAATGCAGAGTTTGCTGTTGTGTTAGCCATCCTATCCTCCAATTTCGCTTTCGGGTTTGATTTCTTCAAGCTTTGCGAGCGCTTCTTCTTGCAATAAAATATGTTTTGATAAACGAATATATTGCAATACAGGACGACGGGCCACACATACATAACCACACAGACCACAGTCTAAACAGGAGAAGATATGTTCTTTGCGGCATCTGTCGTGCAGAGCAAATTCTGCATAGCGACTGAGCATAGAAGGAGTGAGGCGAGCAGGGCAGACAAGCACACAGGCGCCGCAGTTGATACAGGGACTGTGTCCTTCAATCTGTGGTACAGCACTAGACTCTACCACAAAAACGCCGTGAGTTCCCTTGGTTACACTACGATCTAGAGTGTCAAGACTTTCGCCGCGTAGGGGGCCACCACGTAAAAGGGTATCGCCTTCTTTGATGGTAATGCCGGCGTGGGAAATGAGCTCGCCCACATGAGAACCCTCTTTTACGATAAAGTTTGTCCATGTATTGTAGTTGCCTACAGTAAGCACCGTTTCCGTAAGGGGAAGCCCCGTAGCGCCTATTCTGCCAAGGCTCCACACATTATGGAGGCTGACACAGGCTACATCAGGGGGATTCTCTTTTCCGGTAACATTTTTTATGACAATTTCAGCAATACTGGCGGGATAGTTAGCGGGCACGTGCACAATTTTTAAGCCCTCATAGGTAAATTGCAAACCATGAGGGACGGCTAAAATAAGCTCTTCAGCGCGCATCAAACGTTTTAAAAGTTCAATACCTGCTTTAAAGGTTCTGCCGTGTGTTAAAAGTATGGGCTCTGCCCAAGTGACACCTGGGTCGGGGTTAAGGCCATTAACAATAAGGGTTTTACAGTCTTTTCCTAAAGATTTTGTATTTAAGCCCATTTTTTTAAGGGTAAGGCGCAATTCTTCGCCTTGTAAGTCTTGGGCTAACAAATCTACAGGTTCTACATCCATAAGCGGTGCATCCTCGGCAGGAGGCACGGCTTTTATAAAGATACTACGTTCATTTACATCGGTAATTTCTCCATAAATGGGAGAAAAAACATCACCCTTTTCAAGGCTAGGGTGTTCAGCAAGCAACATATAAGGATGTACCTTTGCTTTCTTCTTGATGCCGTCTACAAGGGTAAAACCCTCACGGTTTAGGCGTACTTGCGTTGGATCTGGGCCGTTGCTAAAACGCTGGGTGGCACCATACACAAGGTGAAAACGAGGGTCGTTAAGTATTTGAAAATTTTGTTTCATACTAAACTCACTTGGTATGGCATTGACTGCACTGTTCGGGGGTATAGGGGCCGGCTTTTGCATCGGCATGACACGTAATGCATTGCCCATGATAAGCCGACATGCGATCAGGAATAAGTTCGCCGGGTTTTTGCGTATGACAGACAGCGCAATCGGCGTATATGTTATTCAAAGCAAATTTTTCAGCGCCTTGGTCTTTGAGCCTTTTGCGATTATCAATGGTGGTGTGACAAGTGGCGCAATCTTTTATGCCGTTGGCAAACATATCTTCGTGACAGCTCTGGCACTTGGTATGCACCGCATCGCGTAAAGAGAAGGAAGACATCTTTTTGTCTTTAGTATCAGCAGCTTTTGCACCAAGGGGACTATGGCAGTTGGCACAATTTTGTGGTTCTGGCTCTATATCTGTGTCTTCATGGTGACAAGATGTACAGTCAAGACCATAGTCTTCGCCATGCTCTTGGTGGCTCCAAGTTACTTTCTTTGCAAATTCCATATGGTGACACGTGGCGCAGGCATCAGGACCTTGTATTTGCTTACTGTGACTAACACGGAAGGCCTCATTAAAAGCTACACCGTGACAGCTACCACAGCTAAGCACATTTTCCTTTTCCACAATCATTTCATGGTGACATGTGGCACATGTCAACGCATCTTCTGCTAAATGCTTTTGATGATTAAAAACAACCTTACCCGCCGCATTATCTAATAAAATGCGCTCCGGAACCTTTTGTTCAGGTTCTGGCATAAGGTAACCAATGCCAGTAACAGCCACAAGAATGACTGCGAAAATTACTACAGGTACGTAACGTTTTTGCAAAGGACCCTTCCTTGTAAAAAGTTATATAAATTTGCCACACACTATTATGTTTCAGTATACAAAATCTACCGTATTTTGCAAATAAAAAAATACGTAGATTAGGAAATTTTTCACAAATGAAATAGATTTACATTATATTTTAACCGGATGTTATGCCAGTAAGCAAAAAAATAGTAAGAGAAAAAAAATTTTTTACATTTCTATAAAAAATACTTGACGACTTAAGACTCTTGTGGCAAAACTCTTTTCGTGATGACGCCGGGATGGTGGAATTGGTAGACGCAGCGGACTCAAAATCCGC
>CAYJHX010000120.1:0-6162 GCA_964369395.1 uncultured Desulfovibrionaceae bacterium | reverse complement strand
GGTGAAAGAAATAATTTTTAAACCAATTGAAATAATAAAAGAAATACCTACTGATGCTACCCAGAAAAAAAATGAACGCAGGGTTTTTGGTAAAAAAACGACCCTTTCTCTTCTTGTGTTCTCTTTTCTTTGTGTGGCCCCTTCATGGGGGCTTTCTGCGGAAACTGCTGGACGAACTCTTGATGCGGCTCAAAAGGCAGAAAGTATTTTTCAGCAAGCTGTTCCTTTAATGGTGAGCGGTAAACATACGCAAGCTCGCGAATATTTGCGAGAAGCCGCAAGCCTTGGGCATGCTCAGGCTCAGGCTTCTTTGGGCAGAGCGTACGCTTTGGGCTATGGTGTGCGCAAAGATTACACACAAGCATTTCAGTGGTATAGTAAGTCTGCTGCTCAAGGTAATGCCGAAGGACAAAATGGCCTAGGTGTATGTTATTTGAACGGTCTTGGCGTAAAGAAAAATGTGCGCCAAGGGGTGGCCTGGCTTGAAAAAGCTGTGGCTCAAAATTATGCTGAAGCACAGCATAATTTAGGGCGTTTGTATTTTTTGGGAAAAGATGTGAAACAAGATCTTCCCAAGGCTGTTGCTTTGATTCGTCAATCAGCAGAACAGGGCTATTTAAACGCACAAAATCGTTTGGGTATACTGTATTTGCAGGGACAGGGTGTTCCGAAAGATGTGCCGCAGGCATTGCTTTGGTTGCAAAGGGCCACCGATAAAAATTACGCACCGGCGCAGTATAATCTTGGCATTTATTATCTACGCGATGCGGGCGCTGATATTGCAAAGGCTGTGCAATGGCTACGTAAATCTGCAGAACAAGGCTATGAAGATGCGCAAAATGAACTGGGGAACTTGTATGTGTATGGACATGGTGTTCCAAAAGATCTAGAGCAAGCCATCGCTTTGTTTCGCAAAGCTGCCGATAAAGGACAAGCGCAAGCCCAAAGGAATTTAGGATTGCTTTATTTACAAGGGCTTGGCGTGGAAAAAGATGCTGCCACGGGAGCAGTTTGGATGCGCAGAGCCGCAGAAAACGGCCTAGCCAGCGCTCAGCATAACCTGGCCTTATTGTACGCTCGGGGTGAAGGTTTAGAAAAAGATTTCAAAGAAGCCGTCCTTTGGTTTGAAAAAGCGGCAGAGCAAGGCTATGCCGAAGCGCAAAATGAACTTGGCGTCATATACTTTGATGGTATTGCTGCGAAAAAAAATACTAAAAAAGCTAAAGAATGGTTTACGAAAGCGGCAGAGCAAGGTTTTGCCGATGCTCAAAGAAATCTTGCCCTGATTTATTCTCAAGGTATTGATGGCACTCAAGACATGCAACAGGCAGCATTTTGGTTACGTAAAGCCGCTGAACAAGGCAATCTTGACGCGCAAAATGAGTTTGCGCTTCTTCTTATCGATGGCAATGGCGTTACGCAAGATGTACAGCAGGGCTTTGATTTGTTGCGTGCAACGGCGGAAAAAGGTCATCTTTATGCGCAGCGTAATTTAGGCTTAGCCTATTTGGAAGGCAAAGGGGTACAAAAAGACATTGCTATGGCGGAGGCTTGGATGCGTAAAGCTGCAGAGCGAGGGCTTGCCAGTGCCCAAAATCATCTTGCTGGTCTTTATTATCGCGGCGATGGTATAAAGCAAGACATCCCACAGGCTATAGAATTGTTTCATCAAGCGGCAGAGCAAGGCTATGCCGATGCGCAAAACGAATTGGCTGTGCTGTATATAGAAGGTACTGTTGTAGGAAAAGATATACAAAAGGCTATGGACTTGTTGCATAAGGCCGCAGAACAAGGGCATGCCGACGCGCAAAGAAATCTTGCCATGATGTATCTTAAAGGCAACGACGTTGCCCCCGACCTTAAACAAGCAGTGTCTTGGTTGCGTAAAGCGGCTGATCAAGGCCTTGCCTCAGCACAATATAACTTAGCGGCGCTATATTATGATGGTATAGGCGTAGCAAAAAGCCCAGCGCAAGCCGAAAAATGGTTGCACAAAGCTGCTGAACAAGGGGATGCCTCGGCACAAAACGACTTGGGCGTTTTGTATTCACAAGGGGAAGGTGTAAAAAACGATCCAGAACTCGCTAAATCTTGGTTCCTTAAAGCAGCAGAAAGTGGACATGTTCCAGCACAATATTCTCTTGGTTTGCTGTATTTAGGCGATTTTGGAGCTGAAAAAGATATAGAACAAGGAATTTTTTGGTTACAAAAAGCCGCAGAACAACACTTTGCCGATGCACAATACGATTTAGGGAAGTTGTATCTTTATGGCGAAGGCGTGGAAAAAGATGCTGCTAAGGGTATGGAATTGATCAATAAGGCGGCAGAATACGGGCATGTGGGGGCGCAATACGAAATGGGAACCAGCTTGTATTTGGGGGGCGATATACAAAAAAATGTTCAAGAAGCGCTTTCTTGGTTACATAAAGCCGCTGATCAAGGGTATGCCCCTGCACAAACCTTTTTGGGCAGTATGTATAGCGAAGGCGAAGATGTGCCGCAAGATTTAGAACAAGGCAGATTATTGTTTTTTAAGGCGGCAGATCAGGGTAATGCACCGGCCCAGTTCAACTTAGGCCTTATGTATAAAAATGGGCATGGTGTGAAACAAGATGTAGCCCAAGCCTTAGCATGGTTTCACAAAGCCGCAGAGCAAGGCCATGCAGGAGCACAATTTCTTTTAGGAAGTAGTTATAACTCTGGAGAGGGCGTTGAACAAGACGTTGCCAAGGGCATAGAATGGTATCGTAAAGCGGCAGATAGTGGACTCGTTCAAGCTCAAATGGCCTTGGCCACGGCCTACTATAATGGGCAGGGCGTGGGACGCAATGTGCAACAGGCTTTGTCTTGGTATGCTAAAGCAGCAGAACAAGGCGATGTGGCGGCACAATACCATTTAGGCCTTGCTTACCTGTATGGTGAAGGTGTGGCAAAAAATATGCAACAAGCCGTTGTTTTGTTACATAAAGCGGCAGAACAGGGGCATGAAGGGGCACAAGCTGAACTTGTAAGACTTGGACAACAGTAGGTCATAGGTCACTTTTTTCTGGGGGGAAGGAAACCCCTTTTGCTGACGGCCAAAAGGCGTTTCCTGCCCCCCAGCCCCCTCCATCCTTCCCCTTAAAAGGCGTTTTATGAAGCCCCCCCCTGTTTAATGAATTGCAAGAAATCTTGAAAAAGAATTGTAAAAAGAGTTGTCTTTATGTTTACCCTCGCTATTATTCCTGCGCGCATGGCGTCCACACGTTTTTACGGTAAGCCTTTGCATCCTTTACTGGGTATGCCCATGATTGGGCATGTGGCTTTGCGCACGGCACAATGTACAGGGCTGGATGCCGTGTATGTAGCCACGTGTGATGCTGAAATTGCGCAATATTGCCAAACAATAGGTGTCAATGTGGTTATGACTCATAAAAATCATGTGCGCTGTACCGAACGCTGCGCCGAAGCCCTGCCCATTATAGAGGCTCGAGAAGGGCGCAAAGCAGATGTGGTGGTCATTGTACAGGGAGATGAACCCCTTGTGCACCCACAAATGATTCATGCGGCCTTGGAACCCATGCGGCATGATACTGCGGTACAGGTGGTCAACCTTATGGCACCCCTTACACGGTGCGAAGAGTTTGTGCATCCCAATACCATCAAAGTTGTTACCGATGGGCAGGGTAGGGCATTGTACTTTTCACGGCATCCTTTGCCCTATAGGCAGGGTGCGCAAATGTCTCAAGACGCCTTTTTAACAGGGACTTCTGAAAGAACTCTTGGTGAAGTTTCTGGCAGGGCTTCTGGGGGCGTTTGTACGGAAGCGCTTGAGACGCTTTCTAGCGAAGGGACTGTAGGCAGTGTTACAACTGGCAAGGTGTTTGGTCATAAACAAGTATGCATCATGCCTTTTCGACGTGAGGCTTTATGCTCCTTTGTAGCCTTACGAGAAACGCCGCTTGAGAGGGCTGAATCTATTGACATGCTTCGACTTTTGGAACACGGTTCTTTAGTGCATATGGTGCCCACACATTTTGTCAATCAAAGTGTGGATTGTCTTGCCGATGTGCCCCTTGCTGAGGAATTATTGCGCCAAGATGCGCTTTTTTTGGATGCAAAAGGGTATACCGCTCTGTCTTAAATAAAAAATCTATGTAATAAGGAAAACAATATGGCTATCACGCATATAGTGCTCGATTGTGATGGGGTTATTTTAGAAAGTATTGCCGTAAAAACCAAAGCCATGGCCGAAATGGCGCGTCCCTATGGGCAAGAAGCCATGGATCGCTTGGCCATGATGCATACCAGCAATGAAGGGGTAAGCCGCTTCATCAAATTTGGCTGGTTTTTTGAAGAAGTACTAGGTAAGAAAGCCACCCAGCAAGATTTAGAAGAATGGAACGAACGCTTCATGAAAAATGCTCATGAAGCTTTAGTGCAATGCGACCTTGTGCCCGGTATTGAAGATGTGCTGCGCACCTGGCATGGTAAGCTTCCCATGTATGTGTGCTCTGGCGCACCGCAAGGAGATTTGCCCTATATACTTAATACGCGTGGGGTAGGGCAGTATTTTGAAGGAATTTATGGATCCCCTCCTGATAAAGTCACCTTGCTTGGGAATATTGTGCGTGAGGCCAAAGCCGACCCCGCCGATGTGCTTATGGTGGGCGATGCTCCGCTAGATAGAGAAGCGGCAGAAAGTGTGGGCACTCAATTTTATGGGCGCGGCTCGCTTTTCCAAGGCGGCCCTTGGCCCTACGCTGAAGATTTAACAGGACTTAATGATTGGATCAAGACGTATAAATAATAATTATATTCGTTACTTATTTTTGTGAAAAATTTTAGTAGGCTTTCATGATGTTTTTTAGTATACGGTACACTATAAAATGAAGACTGTATACAAAAGAGTGTTTTGTACTGGCAGCCTAGTAAAATACTAAGAAGATATTGTAAGGAGTATATATATGAAGTTTACAAAAATGCACGGTATAGGCAATGATTACGTGTATATGGATGCACGCATAAGCCCTGTGGAAGATCCTGCCGCTTTGGCTATACAAGTAAGCGATAGGCATAAAGGTATTGGTTCTGATGGCTTGGTTCTTATTTTGCCTTCGGAAGTAGCTGACGTGCGTATGCGTATGTTTAATAGCGATGGTAGTGAATCGCAAATGTGCGGCAATGCTATCCGCTGTGTGGGCAAATATGCCTACGAACACGGTCTTGTTTCTGAGCCCAAACTGAGTGTGGAAACCCTTGCCGGCATTAAGATTATTACTTTGCTCTTTGATGAAAAAGATACAAATACGGTGACGGGAGCCACGGTAGATATGGGTACACCTGAATGGGTTCCTGCACGTATTCCCGTAAAGCATGATGCTGATACGGCATTAGAAATCACCGTGAATGCTCTTGGTAAAGATTATGTGGCCTCTTGTGTGTCTATGGGCAACCCTCATGCCATAATCCAAGGGGAAAATTTGGATAACTTTGACATAGCCACCATTGGTAGCGCTTTGGAAAATCATCCCACATTCCCAGAGCGTATCAATGTGGAATTTGTTGAAGTGCTGGACAGAAAAAATGTGCGTATGCGCGTGTGGGAGCGTGGAGCCGGAGAAACTCAAGCTTGCGGAACGGGAGCTTGTGCTGTGGCTGTGGTGTGCGCGCGTTTGGGCCTTACCGATCGTGATGTAAATATTCATTTGCTTGGCGGTGTATTGCATATTCTTTGGGATGAAAATGACCATATTTTCATGACGGGAGGGGCTAGCACCGTTTTTAATGGCGAACTTATGTAAGTTGTTGAAAAAGGGTCGTCTGCTGCGTTAAGCTTGTTTTTTCTTTCTGCATGGACCAGAAGAGTCCTATGGTTTCAAGAAAAAACGTCGCTTGCCTTGCAGGCTGTTGAAAAAGTGCAATCTACTTCGTCAGACTTGTTTTTTGCTCTAGTCGAGTACCAGAAGAGTACACTCCCTTCGCAAAAAACTTCGTCTTCCTCGTATCTTACGCTTTTTGAACAGCCTGTAGAAAAACGATGAAAGGGACATTTTATCAAAAGCCTTTTAAAACAGACTGTTGACAAAGTTTGCTGGGGGAAAACCTTTTTGAAAAAAGGTTCTTCACCCAGACCCCCTTTCCAAATAACTTTCAGTATAACTTGTAGTTAAAATATTGCGC
>CAYJHX010000119.1:4185-6202 GCA_964369395.1 uncultured Desulfovibrionaceae bacterium | reverse complement strand
AGGCAATTTAAAGGCGCCATGGATATTTTTGTCCGCATACTTTGTGTTGCCTTTTCTGCTTTTCACCTTTACACGGCTGCCTTTGGAGCTTTTGCACCCCAAATTCAACGTTCCATACACTTGGGCTTTGTTCTCACTCTCGTGTACTTACTCTACCCTGTACGCAGTAAATCAAATCTGCATCGTTTAGCTTGGTACGATGTTGTTTTAGCCATCCTAGGCGCTATAGTCTGTGGATATATTGTTTACAATTACGATGTTATTGTATTGGAAGCTGGCCCCCCCACGGATATGGACCTTATCTTTGGTGGCCTTACCTTAGCGCTAGTGCTAGAAGCCACACGACGTATTGTGGGCCTGCCCATCGCCTTGGTCGCCACTATCTTTTTGATTTATGCTAAGTTTGGCAATTATATTCCCGGAATACTAGGACATAAAGGCTTTAGCTTAAACCGTATTGTGGGGCATATGTATTTGACCACCGAGGGTATTTTTGGCATGCCTCTTGGCGTATCAGCCTCTTTTGTCTTCCTCTTTGTCCTCTTTGGAGCCTTTTTGCACAGTACAGGCTTGGGAAAATTCTTCATCGACTTAGCCCTTGCCGCCGCAGGAAAATACGTAGGCGGCCCTGCAAAAGTAGCTGTGCTAGCCTCTGGTTTTTTTGGCACTATCTCCGGAAGTTCTGTAGCGAATACCGTATCTACAGGAACATTTACCATTCCGCTCATGCGCAGCGTGGGCTATAAAGGACACTTTGCCGGCGCCGTAGAAGCAGCATCTTCCACAGGCGGGCAAATCATGCCTCCCATCATGGGGGCTGCTGCCTTTATTATGGCTCAATTCTTGGGTATTAGCTATTTTGAAATTGCCAAGACAGCCATTATTCCCGCAGTACTATACTATTTGGCCGTGGGCTTTATGGTGCATATGGAAGCTAAACGTCTTGGGTTACAAGGTATTCCTAAAGAAAGATTGCCTGTAACCCTGCATGTTTTGCGCGAAGGTGGCTACTTACTTATTCCTATTTTCGTGCTTATTTACTTACTCATGCAAGGGTATACGCCTCTAAAATCAGCCTATTACTGTATTGTAACTACAGTTGTTATCTCTTTCTTGGCTAACAATTGGAAAATATACAGAAGCCCCAATGCTCCCAAAGAAAGCAAACTTGCAGCTTTTCTTGCTTGTAACAAAATCAATATAAAAGATGCTCTCGCAGCCATGGAAAACGGCGCACGCCTTGCCCTTGGTGTAGCAGCGGCCTGTGCCTGTACAGGCATTGTTATTGGTGTTGTTACGCTTTCTGGTATGGGCTTAAAACTGGCCAATGCCATTGTAGAGCTTTCTGGCAATAGCTTTTTCTTAACGCTATTCCTCACGATGTTGGCATCCATTGTGCTTGGTATGGGCTTACCTACCACAGCTAAGTATATTGTGTTAGCCACCATTGCGGCTCCCGCCATTAAAAGCTTTGGTGTGCCCGATATTGCCGCACACCTTTTCATTATGTACTTTGGCATCTTAGCTGACTTAACACCGCCAGTAGCCCTTGCGGCTTATGCGGCGGCGGGGATTGCCCAATCAGAACCCAATAAAACAGGATTCACGGCGGTAAAACTGGCCTTTGCCGGTTTCCTTATTCCCTATGTGTTCTGTTACAATCCCGGCTTGCTTATGATTAATGCCACGGGCTTAGAAGTCGTTTTCTATGTATCGACAGCCGTTCTGGGTATCGCCGCGCTCTCCTTTGCCAACGTAGGCTACTGGATGAGAAACCTCTACTTCTGGGAACGTATCCCCTTGGTAGGCGCAGCATTAAGCCTGATTATCCCTGGTGTGTATACCGACGGCATTGGTATTGGCGTCATGGTAATCGTATACTTTACTCAAAAACTTCTACCCAAAGAACCCAAGAGTCCTTTCAGCTTTCAAAGCGCTTAACTAACTGTTAAAAAAAAATGAATTGGGGGAAGAATCTTTTTAAGATTCTTCCCCCAATTCTTTTCAGACAACTTTA
>CAYJHX010000119.1:0-4085 GCA_964369395.1 uncultured Desulfovibrionaceae bacterium | reverse complement strand
GGGTCAATGGGCTTTGTTACATGGTCATTCATACCGTGTGAAAGGCTGATTTCTTTATCGCCTTTCATGGCATGGGCAGACATGGCTATAATGGGTATATTGGCAAATTGCTTTTGCTCGCGTATGTATTTTGTCGCGCTATATCCGTCCAGAACAGGCATTTGAATATCCATAAGCACCGCATCATAAGCCGTCATTTGCATCATATCCACCGCTTCTTGCCCATTACTGGCAATATCTAAAGTAAAGCCGGCAGAAAGCAGTATTTCTTGTGCAACAAGTTGGTTAATTTCGTTATCTTCAGCAAGCAGTAAATGCCCGACATTAAGTGCTGATGCAGTTTCATAGTCATTATCAGTATGTTCCTCTTGCCCTTGATGTTGTAAAGCTTCCGGAGCCAAAGAAAACAAAGCCGTGCAAAAAAAGGACGCTCCTTTGCCATATTCACTTTCTACCCAAATATCTCCCTGCATCATAGTGATAATATTTTTCGAAATGGCCAAACCAAGCCCTGTACCACCATATTTGCGCGTTACAGTATTATCTGCCTGCGAAAACGCAGAAAAAAGTCGTTTCACTTGTTCTGGTTTAAGACCAATACCGCTATCGCGCACAACAAATTTACAATGTAATTGTTGGCCTACCTCTAAAAAACTTTCGATTTCTAGTGACACAGAACCTGTTTTTGTAAATTTAATGGCATTACTTACAAGATTAAACAATACCTGCTTTAATCGCAAAGCGTCGCCAAGAAGCACCGTTGTCGAATGATCACCGGCACGTACCTGTAGGGTCAACTCTTTCTCAGAGCACTTAGGCCCATATAAATCAACAACCTCTTGAGTAATATTTTGCAAAGTAAAAGGATGTGCTTCCATTTCCAATTTACCAGCTTCTATCTTGGAAAAATCGAGAATATCGTCAATAATTCTCATGAGATTATTGGCAGAAAAAGATGTCTTTTTTACATAATTTTTCTGTATTTCGTCCATAGGAGTTTGCTCAAGTAAGTGCAGCAAACCTAAAATACCATTCATAGGGGTACGAATTTCATGGCTCATATTGGCCAAAAACTCCCCTTTAGCTTTAGTGCTTTGCTCAGCAAGTTCCATTGCGGCACGCAATTCTTGTTCATTGTCAGCAATTTCTTTAAGCATAGCATAGTGTTCGCGCATATCTCTGAAATAAATAATTAACCCTTCTTTTCCTTGATACGAGGTGCGTACCATGAAAAGTTCCACAGGAATTTCTTCACCAGTATGAATATGCTGACATATCATTTCCGATTTATGCGTACCATAAGTATGCCCATCAATGATTTGCTGTTGCACAACTTCTAAAGAAGTGCGCCCATCGGGTTGATATTGAGGATGTATTTTATGAAAATTTTGCATAAAATCTTCTTTCGTTTCAAAACCAAAAAGCGTGGCAGACTCTAAATTAGAATATATCAAATTATCAGCATTATCCCAAAAGTTCACCCCCATGGGCATGGAATCAAGAATAAGTGTATTGCGCAGTTCTGCCTCTTTAAGCTGTATTTGTGCGTGTTTTACCTCGCGTAAATCTTTGGCGTAAGAAATAACTATATCTTCCCCACTTAATTTTGTACTTACGTGAATAATTTCCATGGGAATAAGTTCCCCGTCAAAGTCATTATGCAACCACTCAAAACGACAATACCCTTTTTCTAATACATCAATATGATTTTGAGCAACAGTTTCTTCAGAGCACCTTCCATCCGGTTGATAATTAGGAGAAAGTAAATGGAAATTTTCTATATAGTCTTCTTTTGTAGCAAAACCAAATACACGCAAGGTTTCTGTATTGCAGTCAATTATATCTCCGTTTTTATTCCAAAAAGTAATGGCCAAAGGAATGTTTTCAGAAACAATGGTATTGAGTTCGTGCTCTCTTTTTTCTTTTTCTAACTCTAAAATTTTTGTTACATCAGATATAATAGATAAGCGAACCTTTTCTTTATCATCCCACGATATACAAGAATCAATAAACTGAAGATGGTTATTCATTTCTTCATCATAACGATTCCAAACATAAGGTTCTGATAATTTTTTTATAGTATCGTTGCTACAATTTTCACACGGTCCTTCAAGGTCTCTAAATACTTTATAGCAAAGCTGAGAAACTACATCTTTGCAGCCAAAAAAATCGTATACAGCTTTATTGCAATAAAGTATTTCATAGGTATCCATATCGGAAATGTAAATAGGCATAGGAAAAGCATCCAGCATGTTTTGTACTTGAATTTGCTTCCTTTCCAATATTTTTTTCGTTGTTCTCTGTTTCTTGCTATAAAAGAAAAGGACAACCATCAGGATAACAAGTAAAATTATAATACTGATTAAAAGATTCACACTAGCATACGACAAAAATTGTACAAATTGTGATGTATAGCTAGGGCTTGTAGTATGCTTCAATAAGATATTGGTGAATTTATCTTGAGGAAAGGCTGCTATGGCTTTATTAAATATAGAAATTAAGCGAGGATCAACGTTTTCATTAAAAATAAAGGAAAATTTATCAGATAAAGGTAATATATTTGCTATACGTAACAGCGGATACCCGCCTTCCGAAATGGCAGTACGCGCAGCATATACATTTTCAAAAGTATAATCAGCCTTATCATTTTCCACAGCTTCATAAGCATCATGAATATCATCAAACTCAAGAATAGTATTGCGCGGAAAAGTTTCTTTAACAAATTTTAGGGTTATAGGATGCAATCTTGAGACGGCTAGAACACTTTTTTCGGTAAGCTGATACTTTTTCCCTATCATGGCAATAGGGGTAGTAAGAAAGGTGTCTGACAAAACAGCATTAAGTTCTTTAGCTTTTTCCGGATTCGTATCATAGCTTAAGTGCATGACACTTTGCCCACGACTCAATTTATCTAAAGCGTCAGCATAAGTCATACCGTGTAAAAAATCAAATTTAAGCCCCGTTAACTCTGAAATAAGCATAAGAATTTCAAAATTTATGCCTTGTGTAGCCTTGCTTTCTTCATCAAATGTTTCAAAAGGTGGCCAAAAAGCATCGTAGGAAACTTCAATAGGTTTTGCTGTGCGAATATACGCTTTTTCATCTTCGGTAAGAGAGAACGGCTGTCCGGCAAAGGCTAAAGAGCTAAAGCAAGCTATACAACATAAAAAACTTACCCAAAAAAGACCATACAAAGATTTTATACCAAGGCGAATTGGAGCAATTGTAGATATAGCTGTCACGTAACTGTTCCTTTTACACGAAAAAGAGAGATAAATTTAGCACAAAAAGGTAAATAAACAATGAAAATAAAAAGCAATACAAACGTACATTTCTACTTCAATCCGTACCTAATTTTACCCTTCATGTCAAGTCACCATTTTCAATATATCTTTGTAAAAATACACACTAAAGCACTTTTTGCATCGCGTAACATAGGTATTTTAACAAAGTATCTTTTTACCCAAACCCTGTACAAGGCCTAAAAGGAGTCTTATATACTAATGGTAGCCAAATTTTGTAGAGGCGCCATCTCTTTTTTAGCAAAGACTTTCAACCTAAGGCTCTGCTATGTCTATACATACTCCGATTCAAAATAGTACATACCATTTCTTATATAATTTATACAGCAAAAACCCTCGTCCTTTATGTTGTATATCAAAAAACGCAAATATTCTCTATTGTACAGAACATTTTTATCAGTTTTTTGCCGTGGATACCCTTGCTGCATGTCAAGAACTGTGGTTCAAAGATGTACATCGCTCTCAATACGCCCCCAACACATTTAAAGACACCCTTATATTTCATTGCAATCAAACGCTAGAAAAGGGGGAAAGCCACTTTACCTGGTGGCATGAAATAGCATCAGGAGAACACCATTGTGTCCATTACTCCATAACAACTATTCAACATGAAGAATCACCCATTTTTATTCTGCAAATACATCCCATCGAGGAAACACCACAAGAAATACTTACACACTATGATGTTTTTTATACAGATATTCTGCATAGAACCCCTACTCCCACATGTATCTGGAATCTTGACAAAAAAATCATAGATTGCAACGATAGCTTTCTCGTTTT
>CAYJHX010000118.1:0-6205 GCA_964369395.1 uncultured Desulfovibrionaceae bacterium | reverse complement strand
CCGGCCTAGACAGGTACTGTTTTTGCATTAAACACGCGTAGCAGGCTGTTGAAAAACAGCAATCTGCATCGTCAGCGCAAAAAAACCAAACTGCTTATGCATGTCTAATACACTGCGCATCTTGACTTTTTTTCGCTTCCTCGCATCTCACTATTTTTGAACAGCCTGCCTAAAATTGACTTTTACAACAGACTGGTAACCCCCGCGTAAGCTTAAATTTTCTCTTGTACAATTTTTTTGTTATATGCTATGTGGTGTGAAAAATATTAGTAGTATTTTCAAATATATTACGAGCACCTTAACATATTCTTTTGCATCATGTGGAAATATTTAACCGTGACCCCCATATAGATTCAAAGGTTTTTACTATACATTATGAAAGACTTCCCGCCCAAAACGCCATCATCCACCGTTAGTCTGGACGAATACAATGCTTTAGTTGCCGAGTTAGAGGCCACGCGCAAAAAACTCTACTTTACGGAAGCATTGGTGGACAATATCCCCTTACCTCTTTTCTTTAAAGACGAAGAAGGCGCCATGCTTGGTGCCAACAAAGCCTACGAAGATTTTTTTCAAGTTAAAAAAGAAGAAGTCCTCAATAAGACGCTAAAAAAACTTGATTATTTCAGCGAAGAAGAACAAAAAGAATACCATAGGGATGCCCTTGAATCCATAAAAAATTTGACCTGTCAACATTGTGAACGGGTTTACAATGTTGGCGGACAAGAAATTTCTAGCCTTTTTTGGGGCAAAGGTTTTGCGACGCCACAAAGCGGTGAACGGGGGCTCATTGGCACTATCGTTGATATAACAAAACAAAAAGACCTTGAATACGCCTTGGCTGATAAAGTAGAAGAACTGCATGAAACCCACACCTCTATGCAACTGGCCAAAGAGCGTATGCAACTTATGCTAGACACCATGCCACTGGCGGCACAAATTTGGTCCACCGATGGACAATTACTAGACAGCAGCTTAGAAGCGGCGCGCCTTTTTGAATTTGATACCATTGAAGAACTTTTGAGCAATTTTTCTTCATCTATCAATCCGAGTACTCAACCCGATGGACGCGATAGCGCTGAGGTTATGCAAGGAGTTTTCCTTGAAACGTTAGAAAAAGGCACATCACACGTAGAATGGTTGCATATTAACAAATCAGGAGAGAACGTCCCCTTAGACATCACGACAGCCCTTTCAGCCTTACATGGCGAAATCGTAATACTGGTTTTCTTAAAAGATATGCGCGAGCACTATGCCAACCTAGAGAAATTGCGCGAAGCTGATGAATACACAAGGCTTATGCTCGACTCCAGCCCTCTTGGCGCCTTAATTTGGGATAAAGATTTCAACCTTATGTATTGCAACAAAGCTCTTGCCGTAAGTTTTGGTTTACAAGAAGCAAAAGAATTTGTCACACACTTTTTAGAACTTATCCCTGAATATCAACCTGACGGCCAAATTTCTTTGCACGTTATGCAAAACGCACTTATGCAAACCCTTGCCGATGGAGCCGCAGAGCTTTCTTGGATGGGCAAAAGCATTACCGGTGAAGAAGTATCTTGCCATGTACGAACCTCACGTACCAAATATCAAGGCGAATATATCGTCACGGCATATGTAGAAGATTTGCGCGAATCCGAAGCTCAAAAGAAAAAGCTAGAAATAGCCGAACAACGCACTGCCGCTATCTTAGACGGTGTACCGCTAGGTATCAGTCTGCTCAAATCCGACTTTACCATTGTAGATTGTAATGATGTGGCTGTAGAGCTTACAGGCCATGACAGCAGACAAGCGTATATGGACGACTTTGCCCATGTCCTTGCTCCTATCCAACCTGATGGTCGCGATGCTGCAACACTTATATATGATGTGCTTACTAAAACGCAAAAAGAGGGAAAAGCCCACTGTGAACTTATGGGAATGGACGTTCATAAAAATGAATTCCCTTTAGAAGTCAATACCGTAAGCGCCCACCTTGAGCATGAAGATCTGTATATTGTGTACGCCCGCGATTTGCGCGAAACCAAGCGCATGCTCAAAGAAATTGAAAACTCCCGCGAAGCTGCCGAAAAAAGTGCTCAAGCTAAAAGCGAATTCCTCGCCAACATGAGCCACGAAATACGCACCCCTATGAACGGCATACTGGGTCTTTTGCATCTTTTATCCAACACCACACTTAGCGCACATCAGCAAGATTATCTGCAAAAGGCACTCTTTTCTACCAATGAGCTCTTACGCATTATCAACGATATTCTAGATTTCTCTAAAATTGAAGCAGGTAAATTGGAAATGGAATACGTGCCCTTTACCTTGCATGATATTTGCTCAGAGCTACAAAGTTTGCTCGGGCACAATCTGCACAAAAAAGGGCTGGCATGCGAACTAGAAGAAGGAAAGCATGCAACAACCGCCATTATAGGCGATCCTTTGCGCTTAAAACAAGTCTTGCTCAATTTACTGGGCAATGCTATCAAATTTACTAGCGCCGGATCTGTAAGCCTGATTATAGAAAGTACTCTGCACTCTCTCCCTTCTCAGACTCAAGAGCAACAACAAGAACTGCAATGCAAATTTATCGTAAAAGATACAGGCATTGGCCTTAGCCAAGAACAAATCGCAGGGCTATTCACGGCCTTTTCTCAAGCAGACTCTTCCGTTACGCGTAAATACGGCGGCACAGGCCTTGGCCTAGCCATCTCTAAACGTTTTGTCGAAATGATGCAGGGCAACATTTGGGTAGAAAGCACTCTGGGACAAGGCTCTAGCTTTATCTTTACTGCCGTCTTCTCCATAGCAGAAGCACAAGAACATACACACCCCTTACAACAGCCTACACAACACGCAGAGCTGGCACAACACGATGAACACCTTTTGTTAGTAGAAGACAATCACATCAACCAACTCATTGCCGAAGAATTACTCAAAAGCGGTGGCTACACCTTAGATATTGCCAATAATGGACAAGAAGCCATAGATATGCTCATAGATAAGGTAGATTCAAAACCCTATGATGCTGTGCTTATGGACATTCAAATGCCTGTGCTAGATGGCCTCACCGCCACTCAAAAAATACGCCAAGATGCGCGCTTTGCCCAACTGCCTATCATTGCCATGTCGGCCCATGCCATGAGCGGCGATAAAGAAAAAAGCTTGCAACACGGCATGAACGACCATATCACCAAGCCCATTTCACCACAAATACTGTTTACCACATTAGATTATTGGTTGAATAAAAAACTGTGAGGTCTCAAAACACGCCATATTTTTCTGCATAATAAAAAAAGCCACAATGACAAAAGCATTGTGACAGATAGTGGTAAAATAAAAGTTTTGGGGGGTGGGGGTTTGGGGGAGGAGACCTTTTTTCATAAAGGTCCCTCCCCCAAAAAGTTTAAATCTTCATATATTTTCTTTTTTTTTTTTAAAAAAGTCCCTCCCCCAAGAAACTTAACTCTTCATGTATTTTCTTAAAGCCTCCTCAAAGGCACTACGCTTTACATATCATTCATTTTTTCAATAATTTCATTAAGTTGATATATAACCTTTTCCAATTCTTTTACAGCACTTTCTGCCACATTCATTGCGTCTACAGTACGTTGAGTAGTATCATTAATAACGTCTACCCCTTCAGTCATGGAGGTAACAGTTGCTCGTTGTTCTTGAGTTGCGCTAGCCATAACTGCAATATTTTGTGCAGTATTTTCCACCATATTTTGAATTCGTTCTAAAGCCTTGCCCGATTGCTGCGAAAAGTCTGTGGCAGTATTCATTAAATCTAAAGTTTTCGTAGCTCCCTTGGCGGCATTACCAATGCCGTTGACAATACTGCTAATGCTTGCATTAACTTCTTTCGTAGCCTCTTGAGTTTTTTCAGCTAGCTTGCGTACTTCATCGGCCACCACAGCAAAGCCTCGCCCGGCATCTCCGGCTCGTGCGGCTTCAATGGCGGCATTGAGCGCCAATAAATTAGTTTGATCGGCAATATCATTAATGACAGACACTACGCGGGTTACTTCTGCCGCTTGCGTTCCCAAGTTACCCATATCGTGCGAAAGGGTATTGACCTGATCCATAACATTATTAATACAATCCACCACATCTTTTACCACGGCACGCCCGCTGTCAGCTTCACTACAAGCAGACATAGCTAAATCGGAAGCATGGTTAGCTTTTGCGGTCACTTCACTAGAAGTATCAAGCATTTGATCGCAAGCAACTATAGAATTTTGTGTTTCATTTAAAATATTTAAAGCAGCTGAACGTGCCTCAATCACCTGTGAAGACAAAAGCGTATAATTCTTTGTCACAACGCGCGAAATTTCACCGGCAGCATCGGCGCTTTCTACCATACGAGTATGCTGTTCTTCCACT
The DNA here is from genome assembly GCA_964369395.1 of uncultured Desulfovibrionaceae bacterium. Taxonomy (GTDB): domain Bacteria; phylum Desulfobacterota; class Desulfovibrionia; order Desulfovibrionales; family Desulfovibrionaceae; genus CAYJAD01. The sequence continues at coordinate 1,834 of CAYJHX010000118.1, read as the reverse complement.
TTATCTTGCTGCGTGCGCATGGCGGTAATATCTACCCCCAAGGCAAAGGCGCCGATGATTTTTCCATCAAGATCGTGCAATACACTAGAAGTAATTAAAAAATGCTTTTGCTCTCCGCGCAAATTTACAAAAGACAAAGGATAATCGGTTAAGGGCTTTCCAGAACCTACCACCTTAGCCAACAAACCTTCTGTAAGCCCCACCCTTGCTGTAAAGTCTTCTAACAAATTGCCTATGCATTGTTCTGGGGTAGAATTGGTGCCAAAGCTATGTAAAATAGCCTTATTACATGCTGTAACGCGAGTTTGTGTATCAATAACCAAATAAGGAATAGGAATACCCGAAAGAATACTTTGCGAAAACCCCACAGCTTCTTTGATGTTTGCCACCATTCTACTAAGGTTATCGCTAAGCACGGCCAATTCGTCGGCACCGCTTACATGAAAATCTGCAGCAAGATTCCCTGAAATAACTTCGCCAGTAGCGTCACGCAAAATACTCAAACGGGACACAATAACATATTTAATGAAAATGCGTAAAAGAATAACCATAAGAATAAGAGCTACTACCCCCATGGCAATGGTTTGATACATGGCATTATTCAGCCCCTGCATCAGCGGTGTCACATCGCGCACCATGGTAAGTTGCCCTAAAATCTTTTTAGAAGTACCGTGACAATGATAACACTCTTCCGCATTTTCAATGGTATTCACTTGGCCAAAATACCATTTATCTTTAAACTCTGCCAAGGCAGATTGATGTATATCTTCTTTAATGGCACGATTGGCCAGTTGAATAATTTCTGGCGGTAAATCTGTCTGCCCCATGGGCTTGCGAAGAACACTTTCATTGGTAGAATAGGTAATTTCGTCTAAGAAGCTAGACATATACATGCGTATATCTGCATGCCTTTGCCCCATATAGTCAAACTCTTTACTTGTGGCGGCATCATCCCCCATCATCATGGGCCGGTAAATAATGGTCTCCATAAGTTTTTCTGAAAGCAGGGTCGATTCTTGCATTTCAAAAATGGCCCTTTCTCTATTGTCATAGCTTATCCACGTCACAGTGATACCAAAAACAACAAGCATCATCACTGCAAGCAACAACGAAAATCTGCGGCCGATATATTTACTTTTTGCTAGCATAACAGCCCCCTATTAATGACCACCGGCATGGATTCTGCCGTCATAAAAAATTCGTGTGACCTTACCATCATCGTGGCATTTTTGGCAAACCTCAATGGTAGGCTTTTGGGACAAGCTTTCGGCCGTTTGCTCCTGCGTATGTAAATACCCCATGCCATGGCAAGCCTCACAACCCACATGCGCCAAATGCGGTGTTTGTTCAAAACTTACAAAACCGCTCGCCTCTCCATACCCTGTAGTATGGCAAGAAAAACACTCTTGAAACTCGGCCGGGGTAAGTTTTCTGCGCATCTTTAAAATGGCCTTATCACTGACAGCCTTTTCAGAGTTTTTACGAAAATTCTGCACAATTTCTTCGTGACACTCCACACAGGCCTCAACACCCACATATTTATTTTGTATAGCTGGCGCCGGCGGCGCAGACGAAGGGGACGCTATTTGTGCGCTCTGAACAAAAGGGACATACGTTACAGAAAGAAAAAGAGCCACAAACCAAAGACTTTTTTTTGCCATTATTTTTTGCAAAATCCTCATAATACACCCTCTGTTCATATCAAAAGAATGAACATAAAAAAAACCTAGTGAAATAGTTGTAATAAAAACACATTATTACAACGTAGTTCCACCTTGCATAATTCACAAATGCATGTCAAGGATTGTTTCTTTTTTCACATAAATGCCATTTT
>CAYJHX010000117.1:0-6212 GCA_964369395.1 uncultured Desulfovibrionaceae bacterium | reverse complement strand
GCCGCCATGGATGCGCGAATTTTACAAACAGCGCAAGACATGGAAGAACTGAATAAAACCATGCATAAAAGCGAACATCTGCATATTATCGCCGCGGCATTACGTGAAGCCATTGCCTATCCAGCCCACAAGGAAAACACTCTCTCCCAGCCTACCACCACACCACTGATGCCAGCCCATGTTCAAGAATTGCCCGACTGCGTAGAATTGCATACACCAGATACGATTTATTCCATTGTTTATACAGAAAAAAAACAATACTTACACAGCACACAAAAAACCGTGCGCGGGCAAGGCTATTTTGAGGTACGCCAAAGCGCACATCCCCTACAAAACACTCGCACAGCACCTGCCGACGACAAAGCAAAAATATTTTATGATTTATGTACCTTAGAGCACTATATCTTACAAAAGTTGTGTAACCAAAAAGAATATAAGGGGCCACCGGGCTTACGAAAAAAAACATAAAAAAGATGCCACACAAGACACAGTGTAGGAATCTTTACAAAACTAGGAATGAGAAAAAGAAAAGCAGGGTTTCATGTTCTCACATAAAACCCTGTTTTATTTATTTAAATGGCGGAAAGGGTGGGATTCGAACCCACGTGCCCCGATAAAAGGACAACTCGATTTCGAGTCGAGCGCGTTACGGCCGAGCTTCGCTACCTTTCCGCGTGGCTGTATATCTAGCGCTATGTGCAATGATGGTCAAGAGAAAAGTTCTTCTGCTATTTTCTTGAAAAGATTTTTTCTCATAACAATCTAATTTTAAAAATAAAAACAAAAACATCTATTTCCTTACCATTTTTCTTACCAAGAGAACACTTGCACCCTTTGGCACTTTGCGCAATACTGCGCTTTTGCAAAGGCGTAGCAATCTATGGCGGTGCTTTTTTTACACCGCTAAAGGCCTAACGCCCATACTATTTCGCGCAAAGAGGATACTATGTCAAAAGTTAATAAAGTAATTCTTGCCTACTCTGGCGGATTGGACACGTCAGTCATTTTAAAATGGCTCATCGAAACCTATAATTGCGAAGTCATAACCATGACTGCCGACCTTGGTCAAAGCGAAGATTTGTCCGGCGTAGAAGAAAAAGCGCTAAAAACCGGCGCTTCTAAAGCCTATGTGGAAGATTTACGCGAAGAATTTGCCCGCGACTATGTCTTCCCCATGATGCGCGCTTGCGGCTTGTACGAAAGCCGCTACTTGCTGGGTACTGCCATTGCGCGCCCGCTCATTGCCAAGCGTCTGGTAGAAATTGCCCGCAAAGAAGGCGCCGACGCCGTAGCCCACGGTGCCACCGGTAAAGGCAATGACCAAGTGCGTTTTGAATTTTCCGTTAATGCTTTGGCTCCCGACATTCGCGTCATCGCCCCTTGGCGGGAATGGGATCTTATGTCTCGCACAGTGCTTAACGATTTTGCCGATAAACATGGCATTGCTATTTCTTCCGAAGCCAAACGCTACAGCATGGATGAAAACATGTTGCACTGCAGTTTTGAAGGTTCCGAACTGGAAGATCCCGGCGCCTTTCCCGATACTACCTGCCATCGTTTGTGCGTCCCCATAGAGCAAGCCCCCGATGAGCCTGAAATCATTACTATTGGTTTTGAACGAGGCAATCCTATATCCGTCAATGGCGAAACCATGTCCCCCGCCACCATCATTAAGCATTTAAACGCCCTTGGTGCTAAACACGGCATTGGACGTCTTGATATGGTAGAAAACCGCGTGGTAGGCATGAAATGCCGCGGCGTTTATGAAACCCCTGGCGGTACTATCCTTTATACTGCTCACCGCGACCTTGAAGGCCTGTGCCTTGACCGTGAAGTGCTCGCCACCCGCGACTTGTTGGTACCCCGCTACTCTACTACCATTTATGATGGTTTCTGGTTTGCCCCCGAACGTGAAGTTATGCAAGCCCTTATGGATAAAGCCCAAGAATACGTCACCGGCACCGTGACCTTAAAGCTATACAAAGGCAATGCTTGGCCCATGAGCCGCACCTCGCCTTACAGCCTCTTCTCTCACGATTTAGCCACTTTCGAAGAAGCCGATATTGCGACCTACGATCACAAAGACGCCGCTGGCTTTATTCGTTTAGACGGTTTGCGCTTGCGCACCATTGCTGGTATGAAACAAAAAATGAACTTGAAATAAGAAGAGATTTTCATGTCAAAAAACACATCTTGGGGCGGCCGTTTTAGTAAAGGCCCCGAAGAGGCCGTGGCAGAGTACACCGAGTCTTGTTCGTACGATAAAGCCCTCTATGCCCATGACATCGCCGGTTCCAAAGCCCATGCTCGCATGCTTGGGCGTCAAGGTATCATTACCACCGAAGAAGCGGAACAACTTGCCAGCGGTCTTGACGCCGTGCAAGCCGAAATAGAATCCGGTTCTTTTACGTGGAAAACTTCCCTTGAAGATGTGCACATGAATATTGAAGCTCGTTTGACAGAGATAATAGGCGACGTAGGCAAGAAATTGCACACAGGTCGTAGCCGTAACGACCAAGTGGGCCTTGCCTTTCGCCTTTTTGTCTCCGATAATATACGAGAATGGCAGCACTTAACTCGTGAGCTTGTGGCAGTATTTGTAAAGCGCGCTAAAGAACATCAAGACACTATCTTGCCCGGATACACCCACCTGCAACCAGCTCAACCCGTCAGCCTTGCCCAGCACTTATTGGCCTATGCGTGGATGCTTAGCCGCGACTATGAGCGCATGGCAGATTGCGAAAAACGTGTACGCATCTCCCCTTTGGGCGCCGCAGCTCTTGCCGGTACCACCTATAATCTTGACCCTGCTTCGGTGGCACAAGAGCTAGATATGTACGGCATTTTTCATAATTCCATGGATGCTGTAGCCGACAGAGACTTTCTGGCAGAGGCCTTGTTTACCGCCTCTTGTACCATGATGCATCTTTCGCGCTTTTGCGAAGAAATTTTATTGTGGGCCAATCCAGCTTTTGGTTTCATCGCCCTACCCGATGGATACGCCACAGGCTCTTCTATTATGCCCCAAAAGAAAAATCCCGACGTGGCTGAGCTTATGCGCGGCAAAGTGGGACGCGTGTACGGTTCTTTAACAGCCATGCTTACCACATTAAAAGGCTTGCCACTTACCTATAATAGAGACTTACAGGAAGATAAAGAGCCCTTTCTTGATACCACAAAAACCCTACAAGCCTCTTTAACCCTCATGGCAGGTATGCTGGATGCGCTGACTTTTCGCACCGAACGCATGTATGCGGCATGCAAAGCAGGCTTTCTTAATGCCACCGAATTGGCAGATTATCTAGTAGGTAAAGGTATAGCCTTTCGTGAAGCCCATCACATTACTGGCGCTGCTGTGGCTCTTGCCGAACAAAAAGGCATAGGCCTAGAAGATGTAGCCTTGGAAGACTTACAAGGCATTTGTGCCAGCATTAGTGAAGATGTGTACGCGATTTTAGAGTACAAAGCCGCCGTCCTTCGCCGCAATACTCCCGGAGGCACAGGGCCGGCTTCTATCCAAAAACAATTGACAGATATAGAGGCTTGGCTGCAAAAATAATATGCCCGAAACACTTCTTTTTCCCTCTTTAAAAAAGCGAACTTTGTGGCGCTGTTTTGCTCGCACATGGAGCATAGGGGCCGCCATGTCTGTGCATGGCATGCAACGCGTGGGCTTGTTGCATGCCATAGACCCTGCCTTAAAAGAAATATACCCCTCTCCCTGTGAGCTCCAAAAAGCGCGTCACCGTTATCTTGGTCATATGCGCACACATACCGTCATGGCCTCACTCTTAGTGGGGTTTTGTATTGCTCTTGAAAAAAATATTGCTATAAAAAAAATGTCCGCCGATACGGTGGAAAAGCTTATTTCCACCACAGCCACTACGCTTTCTGCCATTGGAGATTCGTTTTTTAGTGCTTCTATTTTGGTATTTTGGGCATTATTATGTGCACTTAGCATTGCACATGGCGCCGTACATTGGGTAGTTATCCATACTGGAATTTTATTAAGTGCTGCCACCATATTTCGCATCTACACCTTTTATCTGAGCGTAAGCCATGGCTTGTCTATTTTACAATCTTTGCGTAAAATGAATCTTATTAACTGGGCTGAGCGTATTAAAATAATCAACGCTTTGCTCATTGTACTCTTTTTAGGGAAAATTTCTTTAGGAGAACAGGTATTTTATTGGGGAAATGAATTTTGGGGAATACTCACCTTGCTTATAGCAGCATTACTTGTCAATAGAATACATATATCGCGACTTTTTTTAGCTATCTTTGCTTTTACTACTCTTTTTTTTAATACTATCGCTGGAGTATCATAACCTTGCCTACACAGCCCCAAAAAAAGGATGTGCATATGGCTTTTGAAAAAACAGAACATGGCTTAAAATTTGATGTCATGATTCATGCTCCTCTAGGATTGCACGCAAGACCCGCAGCAAGGCTTGCCCAAGAACTACAAGACTTTAAAGTAGATGTGGCGGTAACATGCGGCACAAATTTTGCCGATGGAAAAAGCATTTTGGATCTGCTTACCTTGGGTGCCGTTTCCGGCAGTAAGCTTGTTTTTTACGCCCAAGGGGAAGACGCAAATGCTTGCCTTACCCGTATTGCAGAACTTTTTTATACAGAATTTAAGGAATAATTATGGCCCGCTCTCAACTTTTTGGTACTTGTGTGGCACCGGGTATTGCCATTGGTAAAATTGTTCGTACCCACCAAGAAGCGCCCGTGCAAGAATGCTTTGTAAAACCGGAAGAAATTAACGTCGAAATAGAAAAATTACGTCAAGCCACCAAGACTGTCAGCGAAGATCTTTACGCAAGCAAAGCCAATATGCAAAAGGGCCTTAGCGAACATTCTTCCCTTATTCAAACCCACATCATGATTTGCAAAGATCCACGTTTGCTTGATGATGCCGAAGAATTTATACGCACCCAGCGCATTTGTGCCCCATGGGCTTTGCAACGCGCCATCGACGCCCTGTGTGCCGCCTTTGAAGACATTGACGACCCCTATTTACAAGAGCGTGCCCTTGATTTACGCGCCGTGGGCTTGCGTTTGCAATGTCGCCTGGCCGGTAAAGAGTATGTGCCCTTAACGGACGACTCGCCCAGCGTACATATGGCTGAAGATCTCTCCCCCATGGATATTTTGGAATTGCCCGCCCATCGCATTTTAGCCTTGGTACTCGCCGAAGGTGGCCCCACCTCACATACGGCTATTTTGGCGCGCTCTTTACACATTCCTGCCATGGTAGGCGTGACCGGACTTTTGGAAATGGCCAAAGAAGGCGACCTTATCATCGTAGATGCCCTTAACGGCTGTGTGTACATAGATCCCGACGATCAAGAAGTTGAACTTTTTCACCAAAAGAAAGAAGAATACGAACAATGGGAAGAAAGCATTAAAGGTAGCGCCCATTTAGCCGCAGAAACCCGCGATGCCGTGCGTATAGAAGTGCAAGCCAATGTAAAAAATGGCGCTGAGCTTGAAAAAATGGCCCAACACGGTGGTGAAGGTATTGGTCTGTATCGTACCGAATTTGCTTATCTTGGCGAACGCAAGCTTCCTACAGAAGAACAACTTTACGCCGAATACAGCGAGGCCGCAGAAAAAATCGCACCACAACGCATCATATTCCGAATTTTGGACGTGGGCGCCGACAAAATGATTGATAGTCAAACTTCTCTTAAAGAAGCTAATCCCGCCCTTGGTTTGCGCGGCATTCGCTTTTGCTTACGTCATCAGCGCCTTTTGCGAACCCAATTACGCGCGCTTATGCGCGCTGCTCTACACGGCAATGTGGCCATCATGGTGCCCATGATTTCTTGCCTTGAAGAAATCATTACCATAAAGCAAATTTTGCGCGAAGTGCACCAAAACCTTACAGCCCAAGGCATTGCCCATGCCAATCATGTTGCCTTGGGAGCCATGATAGAAGTGCCTTCGGCCGTATTTATTGCCGATGCACTGGCCCGTGAATGCGACTTTTTGAGTATTGGCACCAATGACCTTGTACACTATCTGCTTGGCATTGATCGTGGTAATAAACACGTAGCTTATTTGCATCAGCCCTTACACCCAGCAGTAACCCAATCCATCAAACGCGTTATAGATAGCGCCCACAGAGAAGGTATTGGCGTTTCTGTTTGTGGTGAAATGGTCACAGATCCTCATTGCTTAGCAGTGCTTGTGGGTATGGG
>CAYJHX010000116.1:0-6212 GCA_964369395.1 uncultured Desulfovibrionaceae bacterium | reverse complement strand
GGAGACATACAATGGCTGCTATTACTGCACAAATGGTTAAAGAACTGCGCGATAAAACCGGCGCAGGCATGATGGATTGCAAAAAAGCTTTGCAAGAAAACGACGGTGACTTAGAAAAGTCCTTGGATTGGTTGCGCCAAAAAGGCATTGCCAAAGCCGCCAAGAAAGTAGGCCGCGCCACTTCTGAAGGTCTTGTGACCGTGGCTAGCGCTGGCAATACCGTGGCCATGGCTTCTGTCTGCTGCGAAACAGACTTTGTGGCTCGCGGCGAAAAATTCATCGCCTTTGCTGGTTCTGTATCACAATTGGTGTTGGATAAAAATCCTGCTGATGTACCTGCTTTGGAAGCTTTGCTTGGCGACGAATTGCAAAACCAAATCGCTATCATTGGCGAAAACATGACCTTGAGCACCTTTGCTCGTTATGAAGCCCCTGAAAGCAATGCTCTTGGTGTGTATATCCATGCCAACAACAAGCTTGGTGTGCTTATTGAGTTAGCTTGTGGTTCTGCTGCCAATGCTCAAGGCGAAGTGGCTACCACTCTTGCCAAGAACATTGCTATGCAAATTGCTGCTGCTAACCCCTTAGCCGTAGATCCTTCTACTCTTGATGCCGAAACCATCGATCGTGAACGCGAAGTGTATCGTCAAAAAGCTTTAGAAGAAGGCAAGCCCGAAAATATCGTGGAAAAAATTGTAGAAGGCGCTGTAAAGAAGTACTACAAAGAAGTGTGCTTGCTTGAGCAACCCTACATCCGTGATGACAAAAAGACCATTGCCGATATCATTCGTGAAGCCGGCAAAGAAATGGGCGGCGAAATAAGCGTTGTTCGCTTTAGCCGCATCCAATTGGGCGCCTAATACTTCGGTATTTACTCAATAGATTAAGTGCTTCGTCGGCTATGCTGGCGAAGCACTTTTTTTGTGAACAAAACTTACCTTCCATAAATGTGAGACCTCTGCATAATTCTAAAAAACACTAAAATACATGGATTGCTTCGCTTCGCTCGCAATGACTTTCATTGTAATACCAAGTCATTGCGAGGAGCATAGCGACGAAGCAATCCATGATTTTTTAATTGTGCAGAGGTCTCAATGTACAATTCACAGTAAGCGCGTTTTGAGGGAAGAGGGGGGAGGAGGGAACTTTTTGGCGCTAGCAAAAGTTCCCTCCTCCCCCCTCAACAAACTATTGAAATAAAAAATCTACTAATCTCTAAAAGGTGACATGGCTCGCAGTTTTTCTACTATAGGCGGCATTTTTTCTATGACGTACTTCACGTCTTCTTCTGTCGTATAGCGCGACAGGGAGAAGCGTATGGAGCCATGCGCATAGGTAAAAGGAATGCCCATGGCGCGTAACACATGCGATGGTTCAAGACTGCCCGAAGTACAGGCAGAACCAGAGCTGGCACAAATTCCGAATCTGTCTAGCATCAATAAAATGGCTTCGCCTTCGATGTTTTTAAAGGCAATGCTTGAGGTATTGGGCAAACGACTGGCTGTATCGCCGTTAACGACGCTGTCAGAAATGGCCGATGTCAGGCCTTGTTCTAGCATATCGCGCAAGCGCACAAGCTCTTTGTTTTCTTCTACCATATGCGCTTTGGCAAGCTGAGCTGCTTTGCCAAGGCCTATGAAATACGGCACGTTTTCTGTGCCGGCACGGCGCCCGCGTTCTTGGTGCCCACCGCGCAAAAAGGGACGAAAACGTGTGCCCTTACGAATATACAAAACCCCAATACCCTTGGGCGCATGAAGTTTATGCCCAGACAAAGCTAGATAGTCTACAGGTAAGGTGGCCATATTCATGTCCACTTTACCCGCCGCTTGCACAGCGTCTGTATGAAACACAATATCTTTTTCTTTGGCCATTTCTGCCATTTTTTGAATAGGATAAATATTGCCCACTTCATTATTGGCATACATGATGGAAACAATGGCCGTATCTTTGCGTAAAGACTCGGCATACGCATCCATATCAATGCGTCCTTTAAAGTCTACAGGAAGATAGGTTACCTCATAGCCATTGTGTTCGAGGTATTGCGCAAAATTGAGCACAGCAGGATGCTCTACCCTTGTGGTCACAAGGTGCTTTTTCTTAGGCTGGCTTTGTAAGGCCGCCATAATAGCTGTGTTATCACTTTCTGAACCACAGGAAGTGAACAAAATTTCTTCAGGCTGCGCACCAATTAAGTTAGCCACATGCGCGCGTGCTTCTTGCACAGCTACGCCCACCTGCCCGCCAAAAGTATGCATACTGGAAGGATTGCCATAAAGCTCGCTAAAATACGGAAGCATGGCCTCCAACACTTCAGGGGCCACTTGCGTGGTAGCATTATTATCAAGATAAACTGTTTTCATCTTACGCCTCTTGCACAGAAATTTGTGCATCTACCTGTTCTTGTAAGGTTTTTTCCACAAGATTTTTAATAGTCACTTCGCTAGAGCGGCATTGGGCACAACGTCCGCGCAAAGTAACATAAACATTATATCCATCCACATCCACAAGCTCAATGTCACCACCATCTTGAATCAATTGCGGACGAATTTCTTCATCTATGGTTTTCATAATAGCTTGCATTCTTTGAACATTGGTCATACGAGGTGCAGATACGGGCGTAATTTCTTGCAATTTAGGTTTGCCAAGTTCTGCGGCTAAGATTCTTTCAATTTCTTCTAAGCAATCGCCACAGGCGCCACCGGCCTTGGTATAATGGGTCACTTCTTCCGTGGTTTTTAAACCATTTTCACGAATGGCCCGTTGAATTTGTGCATCGGTAATGCCAAAACATTTGCACACCAACTTGCCTTCTTCGTGGGCATGGGGCACAGAAGGTTCCCCTCTGTAGTGACGAATGGCCGCCTCAAGAGCTTCTTGCCCCATAACAGAGCAGTGCATTTTTTCCTTGGGCAAACCGCCAAGTTTTTCTGCAATATCTTTATTGGTGATGGCAAGAGCCTCGTCTATGGTAAGCCCTTTAACCATTTCTGTCAGTATAGAACTTGAGGCAATGGCAGAAGCACAACCAAAAGTCTGAAAACGAGCATCTACAATACGTTGATTTTCATCAATTTTAAGATACAATTTTAAGGCATCGCCACAAGCAAGACTACCCACTTCGCCAATGCCATTAGCATCTTTTAACTCTCCAACATTTTGAGGATTCACAAAATGCTCATGTACCTTATCTGTATATTCCCACATGGTATTTTACTCCTTAGTCCATATCTCATTGCAAGGCAGGCGCTGGCAGGCTTTGAAAAAACAACACTCGGCGGCGTCCGTGCAAAAAGCCAAACTGCGCGAATATGTCTAAATACCCTTCGCATCTTGACTTTTTTCGTCTTCTTACATTTTATTATTCATAAACAGGCTATTCACAACCCTCTTTTCAACAGATTGCCCATACACTTTTAATATGGCACCATAGCCATTGAGAAATATAGTACAACATGCGCGAAATGCAAGGGGCTAAAGCAACATTCGTTTATTTATATATAACTATATAGAAATATAGCTCTTATTTTCTGCACCTTTCACCAATGCCATAATTGGTCATATAATCATACAAGGTCATAGATTGTAAAAACTTTCGCAAATGTGCATCCATATCTTGCCAAAAGCTGCGCGTTGTACACACATCAGAACGCGGGCACGCTTGTAAGTCATCATTCACACAAGCTACAGGCGATATATCCCCTTCTAAATGGGTAAAAATATCTTCCAAATTAATATCTTTCGGACTTTTGGAGAGCATATAGCCCCCAGCAGCACCACGCACAGAATCCATAATACCCAAGGGCTTTAAAGAACGAACGATTTGCTCTAAATAGCCTGCAGAAATATTTTCTTCTCGTGCCAATTCTTTTAGCTGTACTAATTTTCCTGAAGGATTTGATGCCAAGTGAACAAGAAAACGTAAACCATAACGCGTCCGCGTTGAAAACCTCATAATAACTCCTAAAAAACCTCTACCGCAAAATATACGAACACATGCGGTATTTATCTACAAGTTAAAACACAAACAATTCTTGTTAGGCATCCTTCACGCGCCAAATGCGAGCCCCTACGGCACTCAATTTGGCTTCAATATGCTCATAACCTCTATCTAAGTGGTAAATACGCTGAATACGTGTCTTACCTTGCGCTGCAAGACCTGCCAAAACAAAGGCAGCACTTGCCCGCAAATCTGATGCCATGACGGGCGCACCTTTAAGTGCTTTCACTCCGCGAACAGTAGCAATTCGCCCCGAAACAGAGATATCTGCCCCCATGCGTGCCAATTCCGGCACATGCATAAAACGATTTTCAAAAATACTTTCTTCCACAATGGAATTACCTTGTGCAAGAGTCATGAGCGCCATGAGCTGCGCTTGCATATCGGTGGGAAAACCAGGATAAGGCTGAGTGCGAATATCTATACCGCATAAGCCTTGCACGCCTTGGGGACAATAAACCCGTGTGCCCTGCTCGCTGTGTTCAAAATGCAAACCCATACCTTGCATTTTATCAAGCACCTTTTCTAAGGCTTGGCAAGGGCAATGCTTCACAAATAAATCCCCGCCGGTAATGGCCGCAGCCACTAAAAAGGTTCCAGCTTCAATGCGGTCTGGCATAATGGTGTAATTTACGCCGTGCAATTTTGAAACACCTGTTACCCGTATAGAGCTCGTGCCCGCGCCTTCAATTTTAGCACCGCAGGCCACAAGATAATTGGCTAAATCCACAATTTCCGGTTCACGCGCCACGTTTTCTAAGATGGTTTCACCCTCAGCTAATACGGCAGCCATAAGCACATTTTCTGTGCCGCCTACTGTGGGCATATCAAAGCTTATATGAGCTCCGCGAAGTTTGTCGCAGTGCCCTATGATATAACCATTTTCCAGTTCAAAACGCGCACCCATTTTTTCAAAACCCTTAAGATGCTGGTCTACAGGGCGATCGCCAATGGCACAACCACCTGGCAAGGCTACCTTAGCTTTGCCAATACGCGCAAGCAAGGGGCCCAAGCACAACACAGAAGCCCGCATGGTTTTAACCAAATCGTAAGGGGCTTCAGGGTGCAATGTATCGGGATTTATTTGCGCCTCTCCCTCGGAAAACTGAGCTTTACATCCCAAAATATTGAGGAGTTTTATTGTCGTGTGTATATCCCGCAAATTGGGTACGTTTGAAAAAGTTGTGGGGCTTTCAGCTAAAATAGAAGCAAAAAGAATAGGAAGAGCCGCATTTTTCGAACCACTTACAACTATTTCCCCCTTAAGGGCAACACCGCCCTCAACAACAAGACTATCCATAAAATCTCCATCAAATATATTTGTTCCCCTCTTGTATAGAATTTTGTTAGAAAAATCCATAGCTACCTAGTACTAATTCCTAAAAACATTCACATAAAATGCTTTAGCATGAAATGAATTTAATACTTTATAATTACATATGTTTTGCAACTAAAGAAATATTTTTTGCCCCAAAGGAGAAAAAAGACTTGCCAAAAGACAAAGTACAGTATAAACACTTTCTTCTACGGACGGCGGATGTAGCTCAGTAGGTAGAGCACCTGGTTGTGGCCCAGGTGGCCGTGGGTTCAAGTCCCATCATTCGCCCCACAAAAAAAGAGTGAAAGTGGCTTGTTACAAGAAAATGTAACAAGCCACTTTTTTTGTGGTGGTCAACCAGATTGTTTTTGGTTCTTCAGGTTCTTCAGGTTCTTCACCAAAGAGAGGGGCAATAAGACGGTTCTTCACCAAAGATAGGGGCAACAAGACCCGGTATGTGCTTTCTAACGGTTAAAATGTTCATCGTCTAAAGAGCTTTCAAATAACACCAGCTCCTGCCTCAGCCACTTCTTTTCCTAGCGCCGCTTATCCCTTGTCATTTAGACTTTCTTGCGCTACTTTATATTTCCAAAAAACAACATACGCTCATTTATAGTACCACGTATACAAAAGGGAATATTATGGAAACAAAAGAGCTTTTTGGCATTTGCCCCTACTTAACCGCACAAAAATTATTATCAGGGAAATGGTCCATATATATTTTATATCTTCTTTCACAGCAGCCTGTACGCTTTAACGAACTTTTACGCCTTATGCCCGAAGATATGACGCACACCACCCTTTCACGCCAGCTTAAGCTTTTAGAAAAAGAAGGGCTTATCGTGCGCACAGAATACAAACAAGTGCCCCCTAAAGTAGAATATTCATTAAGCG
>CAYJHX010000115.1:0-6230 GCA_964369395.1 uncultured Desulfovibrionaceae bacterium | reverse complement strand
TCATTACAAAATTAGACATGAGCAAGATTTTAAGAATTATTCAGAGGTCTTAACTAATTAATTTTTTTGCATGTGCTCTTCTGGCACTGGCTGAAAGAAAAAATGTCTGACGCTACAGATTGCTTTTTTCAGCTGAATATCTAGGCTTTAAGCATAGACAAAGCTAAGCCCTTCTCCTCATGCATTCTGTTGCGTACTGCAGCCTGCACCGAAGCAGTAGAGCTACCAAATTGTCCGCCACGAATACTATATACTTGGTCGATGAGTTTTTTCTCAAAATTTTCATCGTTCACATCGCCAACTCTAGCGGCGGCATTGGTGAAAATACGTGAGGCACCCGTGGGGCCGTGCTGTACGGCGGTACTAAAAATAACTTCCTGCATGGCCTTGGACATATTTCGGGTATCAATATCGGTATTGGCCGCAATTTTATCAACAGCAGGTTCGTAGTGCGTTTCTTTGATAAACTGCTTTTCTAAAGCTTGCAAACGCTGGGGCTCTTCTTGGGCAATCTTACGCCACATATCAGGCATACCACCGCTACGAGAGCCAGTATTGGCGGGGCCAGCGTCACGCAATTTTCTTGCAATGTCTGGGGCTTCTCTTTCGGCAATTTTCAAGAAGTTTTCCATGCTGCCCACTTTAGACGCGATTTGGTAAGAACCATAGGAGGTGCCACCAGTGCTGTCGTAGCCAATGGCTGTCATGCCAGCACTGCCGGATTCAAAGCGTTTGGAAAGACTACCAAGGCCGGAGTGTTCCATGCCAATGCGGCGTTCACCACGGGTATGCTGCATGGCAAGGGCTTGGGCTTTAATGGAATTTGCCATGGGCACAAGACCAGAAGGACTTTGAAAAGTGCTGGCTACTGCGCGCATATTGCGGGTGCTCACATCGTTGCGGGCAACATCAAGCAGGCTGTCACTTTTCCCCATATTTTGTTGTAAACCCTCAAGGGTTTTCAATTGTTGCCCTGCAAGTTGGGCATTGTTGAGTCGTGCAGCGTGTACACCAGCGTCTTGTGGCATGGGGAGGCTTTGTTGGGCAACAAGGCCGGCAGCTTGTGTGGCATTGGCTCCCAGCATATTAGGCATGCTTGAAGCACCTTGTCCAAAATTTTGCCCCATGGCATTGCCAGATACCGCACCGGATGTATTGCCGGGGGCATTGGCCATAAGGGCAGCAAAAGGGGACGTGCCGGTTGCCGTTTTGGCACCTTGAGTACCCAAACTGGCAGAAGCGCTAGTTTTAGTAGTGCCCGATAGAGCGGCGGCACTAGAAATACCGGTAGACAATGAACTGGTGATAGCCATAATAGACTCCTTGCAAAACGATACTACGGCGTATAACGTAAATATACTTGAGAAAGCAAAATCAATGCCAGTCATGTAAAAATAGATGGTTAGAGGGGAAATGTCAGACTTGTGACGCGCTCTGGATGCCTTTTTGACGGGGCAAGCGCATAAATTTTGCGTGACTCTCTGCCTAACTTAGCCTAAGGTGCTTGTCAGCGTTTTTAGGTGTCCATAATTCATGGAGAAATGGGAAGTTCGTACAAGCGACGCTGACCCGCAACCGTCAAAAACTTAGGGAAGTTTTTGGAGCCGGATACCAGCCTAAAAATATAACCAAAAGATTCACGAGGTTTGAATCTGCGGAGTATTTATGAAAATGTATAGAGCAAAATTCTATGTATTGTTTCTTTTATTAACTACTCTTATTTGTGCTAGCCCTGCTTTTGCCCAAGATAAGGGAAAAGAGGGTATGTTACTCGTTATGTTTGGCACCAGTTATGAGAGTGCAAAAAACGCACTGGATGCCATTGAAGCTGAATATATACATATGTACAAAGGTCGCGGCCCTGTAGAAGTAGCGTACACTTCAGAAAAAATTAGGGAAAAATTGAGAAAGCGTGGTGAGAAGGTGTTTTCTATTGATGAAGCCATGCATGCTTTGGCCGTCAAAGGTGTGACACATCTTAGCGTGCAATCTTTCCATGTGACGCCCGCCGCCGAATATAATGAAACTGAACGTTTGATTGTAAAGCATCTCATTCAAAATCCACAGCATTTTACGAAAGCAACCTTAGGCGCCCCCTTGTTAGTTTCTACGCAAGATATGCATAAGGTCATTGCTGTGATTCTAGGGGCCATACCCCAAGAACGCATGCCCGAAGATGCCGTACTTTTTATGGGGCACGGCAACGATCATGGCCCCGGTGATTTAGTGCTGCAAGCTACAGCCTCTGCACTCAATGCTAAGGATTCTCACGCGTATTTGGCCTGTGTGGAAGGGGGGCTTACCTTTGATTCTGTGCTTAAAAAGCTTAAAGCCAAACAAAGTAAGCGCGTATGGCTTATGCCCTTTATGATTGTGGCCGGAGACCATGCTGTCAATGATTTGGTGGGCGAAGAAGAGGATTCTTGGGCTTCTCGCTTGAAAAAAGAGGGCTTTGAAGTAAAAAGTCACGTGATGGGCCTTGGACAATTGCAGGGCATTCGCGATATTTTTTTAGAGCATACCAAAAACGCACACCTTGAACTGACAAAAATTCGTCAGGCGCAATAGAAGATACGTAGTCGGTCTGTTGAAAAAGTCTGCTTTAAAAAAAATCTGATGAAATGTTATTTTCGGCGCTTTGCAGTAAGAAGAGTGTGTTTCATTGAATGCGATGTTTTGTAAGGATATTTCATGAAAATCGGAAAATTATTTGGTGTAAGTATTGGATCGGGAGATCCCAAGTATTTGACGGTGCGCGCTGTGGAAGTGTTGCAAGATGTAGACGTTATTTTTACCGTCATTTCTAAAAATTCTGCGCACAGTACCTCAGAAGATGTGGTAAAATCAGTCAATGCCCGCGCCGAGTTGTGTCAATTGATTTTTAGCATGTCCATGGACGCGGCTGTACGCTCCGCCCAAGTGCAAGATAATGTGCGTATCATTGTGCAATGTTTACAAGAAGGGAAAAATTGCGCCTTTGCCACCTTGGGCGATGCCATGACCTACAGTACTTTTGGATATGTATTAGAAAAAATACAAGAAGTATTGCCAAATATAGAAGTGGAAATTGTGCCTGGGGTTACCTCTTTTGCCACATTGGCCGCAAAGTCGCATGTTGTTTTGGCAGAAAATCAAGAAAGTTTACATATAATCCCTTCTTTTAAGGCGGATTTAGCGGAAAATATTGTGTTTCCAGAAAATTCTACCACCATACTGCTGAAAACCTATCGCCATCGCGAAGCCTTGTTTGCGCGCCTAGAGCAAGAACAAGATGTGGATATTGTGTATGGCGAACATCTTGGCATGGAACAAGAAGTGGTGCTGTATGATATGGAAGAGATAAAAAAACGCCCCGATACCTATCTTTCTATGATGATGGTAAAGAAGCGTTGAAGAGAGTTTGAATTGTGCAGGAGTCTTAAAAGGATAAGATACGAGGCAAGTGAAGCTTTTTCTTGAAGGCATAGGATTCTTTTGATCCATGCCGAAAGAAAAAGCACGCTTAACGAAGTAGATTGCCCTTTTTGAGCCGACTGTCTCGTTAAGGGGCAACGGTGAGAACAACACTTGAGCTTTGCCCCAAATCATCTAGCGCATGTACAGTATGCGTTCCTATTTTCATGGGCCAAAAAAAGCTAGAACTTGGGGGGCTACTGCCCACATATTCTTTATTTACAAACCAAAAAATACTGGTGGCATGGGCTGTGCTAGTGGCGGTAAGGGCTAAGGTGTTTTGGGTATTTGCCGGTGCGTGGTAGACCACATTTTTTTGCGGACTTTGGATAACTAAGCTGTTCACATGCCAAGGTTCTTCTACAAGAAAAGGGCAAGGGGTAGCAAAAGTCGGAGGGGTGGGCTTGTGTAAACCTGCTTGGCTAAAGAGTTGATACAAATGTGAAGGCCAAAATTCCCACACCACTTCTTGGGCTCCTTTTTCCGGCCCGCAGAGGCGTAAATTTGTTTTGGGATCTATCCATATTTTTCTGTAGATACCGGAGTTTTTTATGGGAGAACGTCCCGGTATAAACCATGTTTCGGTTTTTTCTTTGCACAATTCTGTTTGCACATCGCCGGTATCGCGGCACACTTCAAGGCGTACTAATTTGGTTTCTTTGTATTGCGTAGCAAGAATGTCCGGAATGTTTTCTTGCCACATAAGCCCTTGGGCTATTTGTCGAAATAATGGTGCCGCCACGCGACTGCCCACTAGCATGGGATTAGAACTGTTATCAAAATTACCTAACCACACCGCCAATACATAGGGGCCAACAATGCCTATGGTCCAAGCATCGCGCAGGCCATTGGAAGTACCTGTTTTATATCGTAAAGGGAGATTTTTTTGTTGTTGGCTGGCGCTATGATCTGGCATTTCAAGCATATAGAGCGTGGCCAGCGCTGCCTCTGGAGACAGTAAAGGCGTTAGGGTGCTATGGGGGGCATTTTTCGTAAAGCGCAAGGGTTGCCATACGCCGCCATTGGCCAGCATGGCGTACAGTGCCACCAAGTCGCGCATGCGTATTTCAGCACCACCCAAAACTAAACTTAAACCATAATGGCGCCCTTGGTGGGGAAGATTCATATGACCGCGCTGTAAAAAGCTGTACAATGTGGGGTCGAGGCGAGAGGCCAGACCAATGGCCGGCATATTTCTGCTTAGGCGCAAAGCTTCGTGAGCCGGCAAAGGCCCCTGAAATTGTTTATCAAAATTTTCCGGGTTGTATTCGCCAAAATTTTCCGGCGTATCCATGAGCATAGTTTGGGGATGAATAAGGCCTTGATCTAAGGCCAAAGCATAAATGAAAGGCTTAAGCGTAGAACCGGGAGAACGTCGCGCCTTGGTGCCATCCACTTGCCCTGCTATGGCTTCATTATAAAAATTGGCAGAGCCTGCCAACGCGTGCACTTCCATGCTGGGCCAATGCACGAGCATAGCCATGGCATTGTACAGACCAAAAAGAGCATTGTGTGCTAAGAATTTTTGAATGCTGTTTTCCAGAAGGATTTGCTTTTTTGTATGAATAGTACTTTGTACGGTGCTAGGGCGCGCAGGGTCTTTTTTTAATTCTTGCAAAAATTGTGTGGTGAGGTGCGGCGCTACGCGGGGCAATTCTGCCAACGTGAAAATACGTAAGGGGGGGGCCTTTTGCGGTACAGGTGTTTGAGGATAGCGCGCGTTCCATTGCTCGTGCAAGGTATCACGGGCCTTTTCTAAAGCAGGATGAAAAACAAGGCGGCCAAATTCTGTACTTCTAAAAGCGCGACGTTGCGGATTTTGTGGGATAAGGGTCAATGCTAAAGCTTGAGTGACTGTAAGGGTTTGTACCGGTTGATGAAAATATACCCGTGCTGCTGCGCCAATGCCTTCAATATTGCCACCGTAAGGCGCTAAAGTGAAATAGGCTTCTAAAACAGTATCATGTCCATAATGCCAGATAAGTTGCAATGCGCGTAGCATTTGCAATAATTTTCCCTCAATACTGCGTGTGTGCAAACCGTAGCGCAAACGCGCCACTTGCATGGCAATGGTAGAAGCACCCATACGACGCCCCCCCATGAGCATGGAAGTGGTAGCTCGCACCATGGCTAAAGGATTAACCCCAGGATGGGCATAATAATGACGATCTTCGTAAAGCAGTACGGCATGGCGCACATGCTCGGGAATTTCTCTTATTTGTGCCCGTAAACGGTATTTATCATCTTGGCTTAAGCCCATACGCATGAGGGCATCGTTGCTATCAAGGATAATGGGGGAGTAGGTCAAACCTTGCCATAATGGCGGTGGCGGTACACAGATCACATAGAGCATTAAGGCTATACATATAAGCAAGCCGAGAAGGGAGCTCAGTATAAAGCTGCCCCAAAGCCCCTTGCGCCATGTGAAAGGAGGAGTGAAAAGCCATGTGGATAAGAGGCGCTTTTTGATTTGTTGTACCATGTTGTGCCGTTATTTATTCAAATACTCTGTTTTTCTTGAGGGGTAGAATGGAAACGTGTTTTTTAACGCTGATGTACCAACTTGAAACTTCTGCGAATGAGTAAAACATGGGTTACTTTGCTGTCCATTTGCGTAATTGCTCATTCTTCGCAAAGGCAAACGCCTTCGGCTCTCGAACTTTCTTGCAATGACGTATATTTACAATAAAAGTCATTGCCTAGCCTGAGAACTCCATATACCCCACATGTAACAATACGATTAAATTAAAGTTATTTGGAAAGGGGGTCTGGGGGAA
>CAYJHX010000114.1:0-6231 GCA_964369395.1 uncultured Desulfovibrionaceae bacterium | reverse complement strand
TTACAAAAAGTTCCCTCCCCCACAAAAAATATCAATCACTTTCTTCTAATAATCCTCGTAGCTTTCGAAAGAGTTCGCGTTTTGCTTTTGGAGAGCTTTCTGTTTTGGCCTGTGTAATAAGCTTTTGCACATCAGCTTTAGCTTCGGGCCAAGGTTGTAAAATGCGCTCTTGCTCTGCTGCATCTGCTGTCAATAAAGTCTCGCGAAGGCGTTCGGCATGATGTAAAAGAGCGGTGTCTGTGTTATGCCCTTGCTGTAGGGCTTGCAGAGCTTCTTGAATAGGGGCAGGGTCGCATTCGCGCATAAGTTTACCGATATATTGCCGTTGTCGACGACGCCCTTCATTATCGTTGATGCGTGCCATAATCCGCAATGCCTCTTGCAAATCTTCGTTAAGCGGCATTTTTGCCACTTGCGCCGGGGCAAGTTTGATAAGTGCATCACCAATATCTTGCAGAGCTAAGCTGTCGCGTTTTTTTTGCGAACGACTTTTAGGCGCTTCTTCTGCCTGCTCTGTAACAAAATCAAGCTGATATTTTTTTTTCTTTGCCATATATTTATCCGTATATTCCTAAAAGCACAGCCACAAATACCCCCACAGCAATGAAACCGTTTAAGGTAAAAAAAGCCATATTCACGCGGCTTAAATCATCCGCTTTTACTAAACGATGTTCCCATAACAAAATAGCGCTCATGAGAGCCCATAGGGCATACCACCACCATGACAAGGCTGCAGACCACCCTGCAAGAAGTAAGAATACCACAGTGACCGCATGAGAAAAAGCGGCTATAACCAAAGCTTTTTCGAGGCCAAAATGCGCCGGAATGGAGAACAAACCTTGCTCTTTATCAAAGGTCGCGTCTTGGCAGGAATAGAAAATATCAAAGCCCGCCACCCAAAAAGTCACAGCCCAGAAAAATAATACTGGTGTCATGTGCAAAGTGGGCTCTACGGCTAACCAACCCGCCAAGGGGGCGAGCCCCAAAGTGGCCCCTAGCCAAAAATGACACAACCATGTAAAGCGCTTGGTGTAGCTATAGCCCGCAGCAAAAAGCAAAGCCGGAACACTGAGCCACAAACACAAGGTATTTAAGGCCGCACAGCTGATTATAAAAATTAACGCTGTCACGGCACAAAAAGCTCGTGTTTGGGCTACGCTAATTTCCCCTGTAACCAAAGGACGCTTGGCTGTGCGCGGGTTACGTTTGTCGATGGGTAAATCTACCAAACGATTGAAAGCCATGGCAAAAGAACGCACCGCCACCATGGCCACAGTAAGGGCCAAAAACAAAGACCATGGAGGCAAGCCCTTTTGGGCCAAAAAAATACCTGCATAGGCAAAAGGTAGAGCAAAAATAGAATGCTCAATTTTTATCATACGACAAATGGCCCCAAAGCCACCAAAAATCTTCATTTGTTCTCCATCTTTATGTGTACAAGCCAAAATATATACGTTTCTACGTGAAGCGTTGTGTAAAAAATTCTTTGCGGAAAATTCTTATTCCGAGCCGCAATCCACCCCGTGTACGTGAATTTTATCTAGCGCATGGGGCAAAGCCGGCAGTATGGCTTCTATATTTTCGCGCACAGCTTTCACGCTTCCGGGCAAATTGATACAAAGACACGTACCTATCAGCCCCACCATGGCCCGAGAAAGGGCCGCATGAGGTGTTTTTTGCAAGCTGGCCTGCATCATCATCTGTTCAAAGCCATATAAACGGGTATCCAAAAGTTTTTCCATGGCTTGCGGCGTTACGTCGCGCGGGCCAATACCTGTACCGCCTGTGGTGCATATAATATCGTACCCTTGCCCCAAAGCCAATTCCAGTATAAGCGCTTGCAAGGCAGGGGCATCGTCGGGCAAAAGAAAGCCTTGTTCATGATTTAAAGCTAGGGCTGGGCGCAACATTTGAGCTATAAGAGGGCCGCTTTTATCTTCGCGTAGGCCTTGCGAGCCTTTATCAGAAAGCGTGATCCAAGCAAGTGCATGGCCTTGACGTTGAGCCCTCAAGGTCAACACTTCTCCTTCTGATAAGGCCGTATGGGCTTTAAGTACAGGAAGGTATTGAGCGTGCGGTGTTGTTGTTTCTGCCCGTTCTGCTGTGGGCCAAAGGAGACGCCCTACAACAGTAAAAAGAGCTTTTTCTGCCGATATGTTCTCATCAGCAGCAGGCGCTTTAGTGGCGTCAACAAGCATCGTTCCCACCGGTAAAGAAGGTAGAGCAGACAGGTCGCACACAGACAAGGCATGTCCAGACAAGCGAGACACATAAGAGGCCTGATTCCCGCACAAAGGCAATACAGCCCCTTGCGCACAGGCATGGGTTACTATTTTCATGAGTTACTCACAAAACAAAAAGAGAGTTGTTTTTTCGCCACAGGCTTACTGTCTAGTTTTTTTTGAATCTGCCACTCGTAACCACAAACCTTGATGATTGGCCATGGCAAAGGGGTCCACTTGTTTTTGATATTGAGCCGCTGGAATAAGTAAATAATTGGGTTGGCTCAAATTATCAAGCACAAAGGTTTTCGTCTCCAGCTGCGCCACCAAGATGGCATGCCCGCCTATGTTAACTTTGTCGTGCAAAAAAACAAGCCATAAATCTTTCTTGGGCCAAGTGAAATACTGCAAAGCAAAGTATTTAGCAATGGCATAATCTTCGCAATCGCCGCGTTTGTTGCGCATAAATTCTTCTGGTGTGGCCCAATATTCTTTTTTTCCATAAAAATCTTTATCTTGTTGTGAAGAGATACTATTAAAAAAACCGTTGATATTACGCAACGTTTTTAGCGAGCGCGGCGATTTCTGCGTAATTTTACTTAAGGCTACCCATTGCCCTTTATGCATTTTGGTCAAAGGAATATTGGCAGGGTTAAAAATATCGTATTTATGGCTTTGTAAAATCTCGTCCCATCGTGCACGCATAACATCTTGTTTTTCTGGAAGCTTTACATTTTTCACCAAAACAAATTCGGCACCAAGAACAGTCATACGCGGCGTATTTTTAGGAATTTTAATGGTAGTTGTCGTGGCAAAAGCTTGTGTCGCTACAAAAAATGGAGCAAAAATCAAAGCAGAAAAAATACCTAAAAAACACAAAAACAAGGAGAAACGAGGAAATTTCATGTTGCCCTCATCAAGTAAAAATTAAGGCGTACAATATGTCTACAATGCGTTAACAATATCTCATAGCCTGCTAAAAAGTACATTCTTAGATGCATATATAGCCTCAAAACTATGCATAGATTTACTTTTCTGTCAATGGCTTTCTATCATCTATGAGGAAAATAAGTACCGTAGAAAGAATAAGCACAGCGCCAAACCACCCCATAATACTGAAACTTTCGCCCCAAATATACCATGCCGCCACAGTAGCAATGACGGGCTCACAGGTGGCCAATACCGCCACTTTAGTGGGGTGTACACGCTTAATGGCTTCACAATAGGCCCAATAAGCGACATACGTACTTAAAAAACCCGTGCCAAAAAGAGCAAGCCAAGCGCTAAGGCCCAAATCTAGACGTATATTTGTAAAGGGCAAGAGGCACAAGGCTGCCACCAAGGTGGCATAACCATACAAGGTAAAGGAGCTGTATCTAGTCAATAATTTTTTGGTCACCACATAATGTGTTGCATAGAGAAAGCCCGACAATAGCCCAAAAAGAATACCAAGCACAGGTAAAGGTGTTTCTTGCTCAGTATTTTCTGCTCCTCCCATGCCCACAACTTCTGCCGGAGAAAAGCTTATAAGCATACCACCGATAAGGGCTACAACAATGGCAATGCCGGTCACCAAAGTAAAGCGCAAACCAAAAAAGATGCGTGAAAACACAGCTACCCAAGCAGGCGCTGTGTACAGTAATACCGAAGCTAAGGCTGCGCCGCCTTCTCTTACAGCGTATTGATAGGCCACAAAAAAGCTTGCAATGGAAAAAACACCAAAAAGACAAAAATGTAGGAAGTCTTTTTTACTGTGCACGCGGGCTTGCTTAAGACACAACGCGTGTAAAAACAAACAACCGCCGCCAATAAGCGCTCGCCAAAAAGCCACATCAAAAGGCGCTATGCCTGATTCCATGGCAATACGCCCTAAAATACCTAAAAAGCCCCAACAAAGTGCCGCCACAAAGATAAAAAAATAGCCTGCATAGTATTGCATAATCGTGTCTTAGTCCTTTCCCTTCAATATCTGCATGACGATACGCGTCAATAACTCTACGGCACGTAGCAAAGCATGCTCTTCAAAATCAAAGCAAGAGTTGTGATGTCCCCCCTTGCCGGTAATGCCTAATTGTATATAGGTGCCACGCCCGCCGCGCGCTTGCACATCCTGTAAAAACCATGTGAAATCTTCTGAAGCCCAAAATTTTTCTTGCTCTACGATGGTATCAAAACACGCCATACCGCTAGCTACCTTTTGCACTTCTTGGGCTAAACTTATATCAGAAAAGCCACTTACACAGGTACCTATGGTTGTAAAGTCATGAGAACATTGCCAAAGCATGGCAGCCCCGTGGCAAATACGTCGCGCGTTTTCCGTCATCCACGCGTTGACAGCAGCATTGATACCGCGCGTTTCTCCCACAAGGCGCGCATGGGCAGGAATAACATTAGGGGCACCATCGCAATGTAAAGAACCAATATTTATGCGACTTTCTCCTTGGCCGTGCCGCGGGATAGCATGCATGCCTTGCACTGCTGTCGTGGCGGCAAGCAAGGCATTATTACCTTCGTGAGGGGCTAATCCAGAATGGGCAGGGGTACCTGTAAAAGAAACTTCAAAGGAGGTGTTGGCAAGAAAATGCGTGGTACCGCAAATAAGTGTGCCCGGTTGCTGCGCTTGCACACCAAGATGTAAGCCGTAGACTTCGTGCACATTATCCATGGCGCCGGCCTTGAGCATGGCTTTTGCTCCTTGGCCCACCTCTTCGGCTGGTTGAAAAATAAGGCGCACGGTAAGGGGATTTTTTATAAAAGAAGAAGAACTTTGTGCCCATTCCTCACGCAAAGCATGCAGCATGCGTCCAAGCCCCACCCCTATGGCAGCATGACCATCGTGACCACAAGCGTGCATTATACCATTGTGTTGCGATGCAAAATGCTTCAAGGCCGGCACATGGGGGCCCTGCATTTGTTCCTGCACTTCATTGGCGTCAATATCAAAACGAAAGGCAATAATAGGAGCTCGTTCTGCAGTCAAAGCTTGCTTTGCACAATGCCCCAAAGGAATATCAACCCAAAGCCCCGTTAAGCCGCCACCGTACTCTTGCATGCGCGCTATATGCTTTGGCTTTGCACCTTCGATGATGGCTCTGGCTTCTTCTCTGGCACATTGTTTTGGCGATGGAGGGGTAAGGCGCGCCTCTGGCACAATGGCATCTCGCCCCATCATAACAGCATAACCCAAATCTTCAAAGACTTCCGCGATTTTTGATGTGGTTCTGTATTCTAACCACGCCAATTCGGGATGCCGATGAAGATCTTCTCGAAAAGCAATGATATAAGGCGCCAACGCCTTGAGCTGCTCTTGCATGGGGCCTCCTTCAAATACGTATCGTTCTGGGAAAAAGCATTTTATTTTGCCCACTTGTGCATATAAAATTATAATTTATACCTTTAATACACATATATACGTAGTGCATACTCATGCAGAATACAAAAAGTCTCGCAGAGTATAGCGCACCTTGTCAAAATTGTATATGGGGAAAACACTCTTATGCTAAAATGAGATTGCTGTATAGTGCATTGTGCAGTTTTTTGGGAGGGGGTTAGAAGCGTACTGACTTTGTTTTTTTCAACGTGTTGAAAAAAACATATTGGGTTTCCAAAGGGGATAATCCCCTTTGGCGGTGGGTTTGGGAGGCGGAGCCTTCCAATAAAAACATCTAAAATATGTAGAGCGTGTCCATGTCATGTGACACGCTCTATTCTATTTCTTAACGGCGTCGTTTTTTCGCAAAAAACGATTTTTTCTGCCCTTGACGTAATTTTGCTGCTTGTTTACGTGGCAAATGTAAATGCTGCCCTTTACCGCCCTTTCTCGCCCCTTTTGCCGAGGGAGCTTCGCGCAAGCTAAAGGTAATTTCCAATCGCCCAAGATTTGCTTCTATAAGGCGTACCTGCACTCTATGCCCCAAGGCAAAACGAGCGCCAGTCATAACGCCAATGAGTTCTTGTTTTTCCACATCAAATTCAAAGAAATCATCACCCAAAGCCCGTATAGGCACCA
>CAYJHX010000113.1:0-6257 GCA_964369395.1 uncultured Desulfovibrionaceae bacterium | reverse complement strand
TTTTTTTGTGCCCTTTGCTATACGGAAGCTCTGCATAATTCAAAAAGGCATGGATTGCTTCGTCGCTTCGCTCCTCGCAATGACTTTATTTTATAATGAAAGTCATTGCGAGCGCAGCAAAGCAATCCATGTATTTTGTCAATTCTAGGAATTACGCAGAAGTCTCTATACACAAAAAAAAGGCGCCACAAAAAGTAGCGCCTCAGAACTAAACAAAGTAAAATTATTCAGCCGCTTTTTGCTCTGTACCTTCAGATGGGGATGTAGCAGGCTGCTTTTCAGAGTCAGCTTGCTCCTGTTTATCTGCAGGGGATGCAGCGTCCTCAACAGGCTTTTTGTCTTCAGCGGGTGCGGATGTGGACGCAGAGCTGGCATTTTTTTCATCTGTAGAAGCTTTTTCAGGGGCCTTTGCAGGGGCGGCATCATCAGACGCTTTAGGCGTAACTTCAGAATCTTTCTTGTCCTCGGCTGGAGGAGCTGGGGGAGTAGAAGGCGCAGGAGTCACGGCAGCTGGGGGAGCGGGCGGCATAACCGATTTAAATTCAATCTTTTCTTTATTTACAGCGGCAATGATTTTTTCTGTAATATCAAGAGATTTGTCATAAGATAGTACAGCCTCAGCTCCCATGATGATAGAAATGTTATTTTGGGTACGGTATTCATCTAACACACGCAAAACCATGTCGTGCATAAGATTCATCACATTTTGCTCTTCAGCATTCATGCGTTGTTGCAACTGCCCGATAAGCATTTGTGCTTCTTGCTGAATTTCCATATTCTCAGGATCAGCTTGCAGTCTTGTTTGTAGACCGGCAAAAGATTGTTGCATTTCCGTTTGAATGGAGGTCAAAAAAGTCATGCTGGCTTTACCAGGCTCACTATCACGGAAAATACGTGCTGTATCAATCACATATACCGTAGGCTGCTGTACAGCTTGGGGTTTTTGTTCCGAGTTGCAAGCACTTAACAAGCACACAGCAAGCAATAAAAGGGGCAAAAGACGACGCATAAAAAATCCTCCATAAATTTGTATCTTAAGGTGCATAACCTATCATGACCTTCCTGATTTTAAGTCAAGAAAGCACTCTAGATGACTCTGATATAATAATCAAGCAAGATATGATGGCTTTTGTGGGATATAGCTCCTTCTTGCGCGTTTCTTTTTTGAGTCCTCTGCATAATAAAAAAAGCATGGCTTACTTCGTCCCCCCTCATTCTTCGAACTTTCCCAAGCTTTCTCGAGTTTTTTGCAATATCTTGGTATTACAGTGAAAGTTATTGCGAGAAGCGCAGCGACGAAGCAATCCATGATTTTTTAATTGCGCAGAGGTCTCATTTCAGCCATTTTAAGAATTGTGCAGGACTCTCATTTGCGGATGATTTGCAATTTTGGGGCATGTGTTTATACTGCCGTTATGAAGAAGCAATACAACAAAAAAAAAGCACCGCAACATATTAGCGCACATGACATCGCCAAAGCCGTAAGTCAATGGCCCATTGTCATACCTCAAGACGTCCATACCCCTTTGGCAACCTATCTCACCTTACTTATGCAGTGGAATAGGGTTATGAACTTGGTGGGCGCACGCCATTGGCAAGACTGCCTGCATGGGCTCTTGGTAGATTCTTTTCATTTAAACAATTTTTTGCGTGACTTATGTCAAGATGACACAACTACAACAAAAGAAACTTCCGCCACAAAAACTGCCCCTCCAAATACACATCAAGAAGGGCACAACGAACAACACCCCCTGCAAAATATCGCGCAAACCTCAAAAGTAGAGCCCAGCACAATACAGCAGGCGCAAATATGGGACTTGGGCGCCGGAGCTGGCTTACCCGGTATCCCCTTACGTATGGTTTGGCACGACGGCGAGTATCATCTCATCGAAGTGCGCGAGAAAAGAGCCTTATTCTTAAGTACGGTTCTTGCGCAACTGCAATCAACGCAAAGCCCCTTGCCACACACACATGTATTTCGCGGACGTGTAGAAGAATTTTTTGACCAGCAAATAGCTGCGGGAAAATATGCTAATATTATTGTCAGTCGCGCTTTTATGCCTTGGGCCGAAGTGCTTGAGCTGGTAAAAGGCGTGCTTGCCGTGCCAGAAAAGAGCGATACCCTTTCGGTGGCGTCTGATACAGGCATAGCAACAAAAGCCCGTGTGGTGTTTTTAACCTTGGAAAGCGCTCCTACGACAGCATTGACGGAACGAGGATGGATGCTTGAGCGGGAGTATTCCTACCAAGTGCAGGGGCAAAACCGGTATTTCTGGAGTGTGCAAAGAGCCTAAGCATGAACGTAAAAGACTCCTTGCGCCTTTTACCCACCTTATTACGTATCAGTGATGATAAGGCACATTACGCAAGATGGCTTCGGCACGGTAAAGCTGTTCTAGCAAGAGCACGCGTGCAAACTCGTGGGGTAAGGTCATGGGGCCTAAAGCTAGCATATGCGTAGAAGCCTCGCGCACTTTAGGGTCAAGGCCAAAAGCGCCGCCAATGATAAAGCACGGCGTGCGAGTGGCGTTTTCAGAGATTTTATGCAAAAAAGCGGAAAATTCTTTAGAAGTGAAGGTTTTTCCCCGTTCGTCTAAGCAAACCACCACATCCGATGCTTGCAGGCTTGCCAAAAGCCTTTGCCCCTCAAGAGCATTTCGCTCAGGAATAGGTAAGGCTGAGTCTGCATCTTTAACAATAATTTCTTGTAATTGACGCCAATGTTGTAAGCGCTGCATATAGTGCGCAGCAGCAGATTTCCAATGAGGCGTTTTTAACGCCCCCACAGCAACAAGACGTAAAGGTTTTTTAGCCATGATAGGTACTTCCCTTCATAAAAATACTCCCCTGCCACAAGGCATACGCAACTTTTCCGAGGCTGTCCAGTTACTGCGTACTGGTCATTGTCTCATCTATCCCACAGAAACTTTTTTGGCCGTGGGCTGTGCCATGGATAAACCCGAAGCCATAGAAAATATCTTTCGTGCCAAGCAGCGCCAAGCTCAAAAGCCTCTTCCTGTATTGGCCGCCCATTGGCAACAAGTGGAAAGCATAGCCCACGTAGGTCAATACGAACAAACACTTGCCGAGCAATTTTGGCCAGGGCCCCTTACCCTTATATGTCCGGCCAAAGCCCACGTGTTGCCCCTGCTTACCGCAGGTACAGGTAAAGTGGCTGTGCGCATTTCTTCCCATGCTCTTGCTCGAGCATTGGCACAAGCTGTCCATGCACCGCTGGTATGTAGCAGTGCCAATATGAGCGGCGAAGCGCCCCCTCGCCAAATACAAGAGCTCAGCACGCAACTTTTGCAAAGTATACCTCATGTATTAGACCTTGATGTCCTATCCCATGAGGCCATACTTAAAGATAGTATGCCAATGCACAAAGAAAAAAGACCAAAGCCCGCACAATATATTGAGCACAAGGGGCTTCCTTCCACCATTGTAGAAGTGGTGGGTGAAAAAAAGCTCACCATTCGGCGCCATGGAGCCATTGCCGAGGAAGAATTGCAAGCTCAAGGCTGGGAAATTGTCTAGCATTTTACACCTTCCATAAAGCACAAAAAAACCATGGACATTGATAACATTGATGCCCATGGTTTTTTAACGTCAGAAAATCGTAACAGGAGACCTCTGCACAATTCCAAAAAACATTAAAATACATGGATTGCGCAGAGGTTTCAACAGACAGATACATTTTCTGTATAATTTTGATTTTATTATGATTCTATTTTCTGCACAGTATTACCCCCCACAGGACTTGCCGGCCCATCATAAGGCGAGGCGCTTTTGGGAGCAGGGTTTTCCACTTTGGGAGTTACGGGCTTAGGAGCTGCCGGAGCAGGAGTTACTGGTGCAGGTGCCACTTGTTTGGGCGGTGCTGGCCGCACAGATTGCGTCCTTGGCCTTACAACATGGGGGTTGGTTCCCACTTTCCAAGCTCTATTGATGGGGTCTTCCATGGTCACAGGCTTGGGAACGGCATATGTGCGACGTGTACCGCGTCTTTTCTCCCCTTTCACCCTATGCGGATACAATGGAGGCAAATGCACATTGGCAGGGTCTAAAACCGGCATACCATTGGTATACATCTGCGTAGGGCCAGGCAAAGCATCGTATTGCAAACGCGCGCCGCCTTCTTGCATCCACAAATCTTCGGGAACATAGGTCAAACGCTCCGGTGCTTGCGGAACATACGAAGGGCGCACAGCACCATAAGGCCTATAGTCAGCGTGGGCATTGGGATTGATGGTGCGCATGGGTGCCCCTGAGGATGCCGGCGCCCTATACACGGGAGGCATAGGTGTAGAAGGAGCCACCGAAGGGTTGGGTGCCATATAATACGAAGGCGGTGGTACCGCCGGACTATGCATTGAAGGTATCGGAGCCATGGCAGGCGTTGTGTTTTGTTGCGGCACAGAAGGCAATTTATACACGCCATCGGCAAAAACAGGCAACACCATAAGCATATACAAGGCAAAGCACAGCAACAAAATTTTTATGGTACGTAGAGGATGTAACATAGTATTTCTCCAAAGTGCCCTTATGGCAATTACGTAAGGCTCAACGCAAGAACCCTACCGAAAGTTCTATCGGCAGAAAATGTTTTTTACTTAGGGGCTTTTTTTACGCAAAGTAAATCTCATGAAACGACTTGACCTTTAGACAGGCATAAGGCAAAAATTTTCTTAAGAAAAACTCTTCGTCTGCTAAAGGAAAATCTATGCCCTCGTATTTTACCCCCGCAACCCCCAAAAGTGTCAAAGTTCCCTGTATCACGCTTATCGGTATGCCCGGCGTGGGAAAGTCTACTGTGGGCCTTGCCCTCTCCAAAGAATTAGAATGGGCCTTTGTGGATAGTGACTATATAATTGAATCTATCTATGGCGTCCCTTTACAAGAAGTAACAGACGCGGTGACTAAAGAAGAATTTCTTGATATTGAAATGCAGGTTATTGAATCGTTACGGCTTTTTCGTACCATCATAGCCACGGGCGGCTCTGTGGTGTATAGAGAAAGCGCCATGCAACACTTGCGCTCTTTAGGGCCTATTATCTATTTGCGCGCTCCCTTAGACCTTATTCTAGAACGTATTGCCCGCAACCCGCAACGCGGCATAGCCATTGCTCCGGGGCAAACCATAGAAGATCTTTTTACAGAGCGCAGCGCCCTTTATAAAAAATATGCGCACTGTATTTTAGATGTCAATGAATACAATCCCGAAGAATGCGCCAAAGCTGTGGAGCATATATTGCGCACGCAGCACCTTATGCCCTAACAGGCCAATAAAAAAGTGCACTCTACTTCGTTTGCGCGGCATAAATTTTGCGCATATGTGCACATTTTGGTAGTCGCCACAGAAAAACCCTATCCAATATTATAAAAATACCGAAAAAGTAATTGTGCAGGATTCTTAATTTAGACACTCTTCAATGGCGAGACTTCTGCGCAATTATTTTCAAATATAGCTTACTCATAAAGCTTTGAAAACTGTTAAAAATGTAAAATCAACCGTGCAGAGCTCTCATAGCGACTATCTGAGAAATCAGAGGGTATGAAAAAACACGTCTGCTTACGATTTACGTTTTACACTAAGCCAATATTGTAAGGTGTTATATAATATTTCCGGCACAATGGGCTTTGTTATATGATCATTCATGCCGTGTGCAAGACTGATTTCTTTATCTCCTGTCATAGCATGGGCAGACATGGCCACAATGGGAATGTTTTCAAACTGCTTAAGCTTTCTAATTTCCGTTGTGGCGGTAAGACCATCCATAATGGGCATTTGAATATCCATGAGTACAAGGTGATAGGTATTGGCCTGTATCATGGTTAAAGCTTCTTGGCCATTGTTGGCTACATCCACAGTATAGCCCACATTTCTTAGCAATTCTACAGCAATAAGCTGGTTGATTTCGTTATCTTCTACCAAAAGCAGATGCCCTGCCCCTTGAACGGAAAGATTTTGCGCTTGCATTTCTTTTTCCAATTCCATGCTGTCTGCACAAAAACCAAAAGTGGCAGTAAAGAAGAATGTGGCCCCTTCGCCTTCCACACTTTCTACCCACATATCCCCTTGCATCATTTGGGCAAGATTGCGCGAAATAGCAAGGCCTAAACCAGTGCCCCCATATTTACGCGTGACGGACGTATCAGCTTGGGAAAAAGCAGAAAAGAGGCGCGGTATTTGTTTCGCGTGTAAGCCAATACCCGTATCGCTTACAGAAAAAAGACAGGTGATGGAATGTTCAGAT
>CAYJHX010000112.1:0-6284 GCA_964369395.1 uncultured Desulfovibrionaceae bacterium | reverse complement strand
AAGCAAAAAAACGCAGGCTCCGCAGTATACTGAGGCGTCTGCGTTTTTCTTTTTTTCTTGCTAAAACGAGACCTCTGCACAATTATTTTCAAGTATAGCTTTGCGTTTTAAACTTCAAAGCTTGTTCAAAGTTTAAAACGAGATGTGCAGAGGTAAAGGCACAAAAATCAATCATTTAACGGCAAAGCAAAGCTACGCCTATTCTTGATTTTTGGTCGCACTGACTGTCGTCAATGCTCCATGAGACCCTACGCAATGAATTGCGCAGAGGTCTCAAAACAGCATAAACCTTTCTCCCAAAAATGTTTTTCCAAGCACCCCACGGAGCCACTATGCCTTCAAAAATTATTCATGCTTTACAACAACGCTCTGCCGATGTCATACGCTTACAAAGCGCACTAACGGCTTTGCCGGCCCTTGGCCCCACCAATGACGGCACGGGCGAAAAAGAAAAAGCAGACTATGTGCTGGCAGAGCTTGCTCGCATGAACATTGCCCATGTAGAATGCATAAAGGCCCCCGATACACGCGTACCTTGTGGCTATCGCCCTAGTATTGCAGCTAAAATCATTGGAAAATCCTCACGCACTCTTTGGATTTTAGGCCATCTAGATGTGGTCCCTCCGGGAGATTTAGCCCTTTGGCAAGGCGACCCTTGGAACGTACGCGTAGAAGGCGATGTGCTTATAGGGCGCGGGGTAGAAGACAATCAACAAGCCATCGTTTCTACACTCCTTTTGCTCGACGAAATACAAAAACACTGTACCGAAGGCTGTATCCCTGCATTGTCCATAGGCGGACTTTTTGTGGCCGATGAAGAAACAGGCCATGAGCATGGTATAGGCTACCTTATGGAACACCATACCCATCTTTTTGGGCAGGATGATATTTTTGTGGTGCCCGACTTTGGTTGTGCCGACGGCACCTTACTAGAAATTGCCGAAAAGCATTTACTGTGGTTAACCTTTACTGTGGAAGGCAAACAATGCCACGGCTCCACACCCCATAGGGGAAAAAATGCCATGTTGGCCGGCTCGGCCTTAGTGCTGGCTTTGCAAGAATTACACAACATTTTTTCTTTACGCGACGATGTATTTGACCCGCCTCTTTCTACCTTTACGCCTACCAAGCGCGAAGCCAACGTGCCCAATATCAACACCGTGCCGGCACGAGATGTTTTTAGCCTTGACTGTCGCATTTTACCTCAGTACGACTTAGATGAAATCTATGCTCAAGTAGAAAAAATTTGTGCACATGTAGCGGAACGTTATGCCGTGCGCATTCACATAAACACCGAACAACGGAGCACATCGGCACCGCCCACGCCCAAAGACAGCCTAGTGGTGCAGTTACTTCAAGAGGCTTTGCACGCTGTGGGGGGTATTACTCCACGCCTTGTGGGTGTGGGGGGCGGCACCATGGCGGTGCATTTGCGCAAAGCAGGCTTAGAAACGGCAGTCTGGAGTAAAATTCTTTCCAACTGCCATGAACCGGAAGAAAAAGCGCTTATTTCCAATGCTCTCTTTGATGCACAAGTGTTTGCGCATATGGCTTTTTCTCCTTTAACACGCTAACAGGCCATTAGAATAATTATGAATACTTTGTATGACGCTATTGTAGTAGGGGGCGGACATGCCGGTTGCGAAGCAGCCATGGCCTTAGCCCGTTTAAAGCATAAAACGCTTTTAATTACCGGAAATATTGACCGATTAGGGCATTTATCGTGTAATCCTGCCATTGGCGGTTTGGCCAAGGGGCATATGGTGCGCGAAATCGACGCCCTTGGAGGCATGATGGGGCTATGGGCCGATGCCGCCGGCGTGCAATTTCGCATTCTCAATATGAGCAAAGGCCCTGCGGTACGTGCCACGCGCGCGCAAATGGACAGAGATGCCTACATCCGTGCGGTCAAACAAAGCATCTTTAATCAACCCCATTTGGACGTCTGGCAAGATACTGTAGAAAGCTTGAAGCAAGAATCTGGCAAGGTGTGCGGCGTTGTTACCGCCTTGGGACGACACTTTGAAGCTGAGCACGTTTTGCTTACCACGGGTACCTTTCTGTGCGGGCGCATTCATATTGGCATGACGCATCAAAGCGGTGGGCGCTTAGGCGATGCCTCTGCTACACAGCTGACTCAATCCCTCCAAGAACTTGGA
The DNA here is from genome assembly GCA_964369395.1 of uncultured Desulfovibrionaceae bacterium. Lineage (GTDB taxonomy): Bacteria > Desulfobacterota > Desulfovibrionia > Desulfovibrionales > Desulfovibrionaceae > CAYJAD01. The sequence goes on along the minus strand of CAYJHX010000112.1, from coordinate 4,125 downwards.
CTAGAAACAGGACGTCTTAAAACCGGGACTACGCCGCGTTTGTTGCGCTCTTCCATCGATTACTCTCAAATGGAAGAACAAGAAGGTGACGATACGCAAGCTGACACCTTTGAAGGCTTTAGCTTTCATGGCCCACGCCCGCCCTTACCACAGGTATCTTGCTATATTACTTGGACCAATGCCCAAACCCACGCCATGATACGCACAGGCTTTGATCGTTCTCCCCTTTTTACCGGTGTTATTCAGGGCACCGGGGCGCGGTATTGCCCTTCCATTGAAGATAAAATTGCCCGTTTTCCTGACCGTGAGCGCCACCAAGTGTTCATCGAACCCGAAGGCCATGAAAGCGCCGAATGCTATGTCAACGGCGTTTCCACCTCCTTACCTCTTGATGTGCAATTGGGATTGATTGCCACCATTCCCGGTCTAGAAAATGCCCACATGTTGCGCCCCGGCTATGCCATCGAATATGATTATGTAAACCCTGTACAGCTACACCCAACACTGGAAACACGTAAAGTGCCGCATCTTTGGCTGGCAGGCCAAATCAACGGCACCTCCGGTTATGAAGAGGCCGCCGCTCAAGGCTTATGGGCTGCCTTAAACATCTCTTGTAAATTACGCAATTTGCCGCCTTTTATTTTAGGGAGAGAAGAAGCCTATATGGCTGTGCTTATTGATGATTTAGTCACCCTTGGTACGTTGGAACCCTATCGTATGTTTACCTCGCGCGCTGAGCATCGCCTCCTACTTCGCGAAAGTAATGCCGATGCCAGACTCACCGCCAAAGGACGAGAATTAGGGCTAGTGCAAGACGCACAATGGGAAATGTTTCAGAAAAAAACACAAGACGTAAGCACATTAAATGCCTTACTCGAAAGTAAGCGTGTCAGCCCCAGCGCCACCCTCAATGCTATTTTAGAAGCCGCAGGGGAAAAACCTACACAAAACGGTGTCTCCTTAGCAGAGCTCTTGCGCCGCCCCCATATGACCCTGAACGCCCTTGTGCCCCTTTGTTCAGAATTGGAGAATTTTAGCAAGCATGTGCAGGCAGAAAGCCAAACACAAATTAAATACGCTGGTTATCTGCAACGCCAAGAACAACTGGTGCAACGAGCCGCCCGCATAGAAAACACCACCCTACCCCAAGATATGCCCTATGCCGAAGTGGCAGGCCTTTCGCGCGAAGTGCAAGAAAAATTGCTGGCCTTAAAACCCCACACTCTGGGGCAAGCAGGGCGTATTTCCGGTGTAACCCCTGCCGCCATTGCCTGCTTAGAAATTCATTTACGAAAGATGGGCTTGTTACAAAAGAAAGCCCCTGCAACACTATAAAAGGATGATTTTTTGACAAAATCTACTGGGGAAAATCTTTTTGACAAAAAGGTTCTTCCCCAGACCCCCTTTCCAAATAACTTCAATTAGAACTCATAGTTAAATCATTGCACAAGATTGAAATTTTGAAGTTTATGCAATAAAAGCATTTTTATGTAATAAATTTTGTCTGCAATCTGAAACCTCTGCAGAGGTCTCTATGCAGAAATCTCAAAACACGCCTTTTCTCTCTGTGTACTACCGTCTTACCATAAAAAAAGGGAGTAAGTCTCCTTACTCCCTTCATATAGCTCTTATCTAAAGCTTAGGCTTCTACTTCTGGCTCTACAGCCTTAGGTTTTCTGCCGCGCTTTGGTTTAGCTTCTGTCTCTACTACAGCTTCTGCAGCAGGAGCCTCAGCTTCTACAGCTTCAGCACTTACCTGACCACGGGTCAATTCGATGATAGCCATAGGCGCATTGTCGCCGCGACGAGGAGCCGCAAGCTTGAGTACGCGTGTAAAGCCACCGGGAATACCTACAAATGCAGGACCGATATCATCAAAAAGACGTTTCACCAATTGGTGATTGCCAAGTACGCGATAGGCTTGACGACGAGCGTGCAAGTCATTGCGAAGTGCCAAAGTGATCAGAGGTTCCACTACTCGGCGCAATTCCTTGGCCTTGATTTCGGTTGTACGAATCTTGCCGTGGGTAAGCAGCGCTTTGGCCAAATTGCGGAACAAGGCCTTGCGATGCGAGGGGGTGCGCGAAAGCTTTCTACCGGAGTTACTATGCCTCATTTTGCTGCTTCCTCTTCCATTCTTGATATTTTTTGTCGAAATTGTCAACCTTCATGCCAAAATCAAGGTTCATATCAATAAGAACACCCTTGATTTCGTCCAAAGATTTACGCCCAAAGTTCTTTGTCTTCAGCATGTCATTTTCGCTGCGTTGTACCAACTCACCTACGATGGCAATATTTGCCGAACGCAAGCAATTGGTGGCACGCACAGACAGCTCAAGTTCATCTATATTTTTGTACAGATTTTCATTAAGGTCTAAATCGCTCGAAGAGTCATTGGCATCATCGCCAGAAATCTTTTCATCAAAGTTGATAAATACAGAAATCTGATCTTTAATGATTTTAGCGCTATACGCAATAGAATCTTCTGGTGTTACAGAACCATCTGTCCAAATTTCCAAGATAAGCTTGTCATAGTTGGTCATTTGTCCAACGCGAGCTTGCTCTACAGCGTACGCCACTTTGCGCACAGGAGAGTAACTAGCATCCAAACGAATAAGACCAATTTCTTCAAACAAATCTTCATGCATATCAGCAGGCACATAGCCCTTACCCATGCGCACTTCTAATTCAATTTCAAAAGTGACATCTTCGGTAAGTGTAGCAATATGCTGCTCAGGATTAAGCACACTAATATGCTGATTTGTTTGAATATCAGCAGCGGTCACCGCACCTTCTCTTTTTACAGACAAGGTAAGACGTTGTGGTTCTTCGGTATTCATGAGCAGACGCACTTGCTTTAAATTCAAGATAATGTCTGTCATGTCCTCAAGAACGCAATGCAACGTGGTAAACTCGTGCTGAACGCCAACGACCTTTACGGCCACAATGGCAGCACCTTGTAAGGAAGAAAGTAATACGCGACGCATGGCGTTGCCCACGGTATTTCCGTAGCCACGCTCAAGCGGCTCGCACACAAACTTGCCGTACATGGTGTTTGAGGGATCACTCTCACGACGAATCTGGTCTGGCTTAACAAGCTCTGCCCAGTTGCGTGTATTGATGAGCCGTTCGCCTTGTTTGATAAGCATAGCGGCCCCCTCTTATTTTGAGTAAAGTTCGACTATCATATTCTCGTTGATAGGGAACTGGATGTCATCACGCTGTGGCAATGCTCTTACTGTGCCCTTAAAGGCGGCACCGTCAGATTCAAGCCATGCTGGACAACCACGACGAGCAATAACATCTTGTGCTTCAAGAAGTACAGGAATCTTACGATTCTTTTCTGGTACTTCAATGGTATCGCCCACACGCACTTGAAGAGAAGGTATAGAAACTTTATGTCCGTTCAAGGTAAAAATACCGTGACGTACAAGTTGGCGTGCTTGGTTGCGGGAGTTGGCAAAACCCAAACGATACACAACGTTATCTAAACGGCGTTCCAAGAGGGAAAGCAATTGTTCACCGGTAACGCCTTTGGAGCGGTCGGCTTTAACAAAATATCCATGGAATTGCTTTTCCAAAACGCCATAAGTACGACGCACTTTTTGCTTTTCACGCAATTGCACCGCATAATCACTCAATTTCTTACGCGCACGGCCGTGCTGGCCAGGAGCATAAGGACGACGGTCGTAAGCGCATTTATCTGTGTAGCAACGATCACCTTTCAAAAAAAGTTTCGTGCCTTCACGGCGACACATACGACACTTGGCTTCAGTATATTTAGCCATTATAATTCCTTTGTTGGCTTTACGCTAGCCTGTGCTAGCTTCCTCACCTGTTAAAAAACTTGCAAGCGCTCATAAGGGGCAGCCCGCATAATTTTTTATACCTCTAAGGCCATGCTCCACAGCGGGGCAGGCCCATTTACTCAACACTATACGCGACGGCGCTTGGGAGGACGGCACCCATTATGAGGAATGGGGGTCACGTCACGAATAAAAGCTACCTTAAAGCCTACGGCATTGATAGCGCGCATGGCAGCTTCGCGACCGGAGCCGGGGCCTTTTACGTAAACACCCACGGTACGCATACCGTTTTCTTGTGCTTTACGAGCAGCTGTTTCAG
>CAYJHX010000111.1:0-6323 GCA_964369395.1 uncultured Desulfovibrionaceae bacterium | reverse complement strand
ATTTTTTTGGGGGAGGGAACTTTTTGAAAAAAGTTCCCTCCCCCAAACCCCCACCCTCAAATAACTTTTCATGGCAGCGTATATGTACTTTTTATTGCTGCTTTGTTGCCGCATGGTAGGCATATGTAGGTAAAAGTGAGTTTTTTATATAAGACTTCTGCACAATGCATTGTGTGAGGTCTCGATATAAGGATAGCATAATGACTGTTTTACAATGTAATTCTTTGCAAAAAGCTGCATCTTGTTGCGCTTATCGCGTACGTTCCTGTATTCCCCTTCAAGGAGAATGTGCCGCCACGGGGCAAGCCTTGCTGGCGCCTTTGCAACGTGTGGATGATATGCTCATTGTGGTAAAAGAGGGTAGTATTGTACATGCGCAAAAGTATAACCCCAAAGATGTGCCTGTGGGAGTAGAGGTGGTGGACTTAGGGGAGGAAACCCTCGTGCCCACTGCCGTCAATGCGCACACGCATTTACAGCTTTCTTTTGTAGCAGGTAAAACATTGTGGGGACAGGGTTTTGTGCCTTGGTTGCAAAGTCTTATTCCTTTACTTCCCAAAACAGCACAAGCGTGTGAAACAGAAGAAGTGCGTAGCGCTGTGCAATCTGCTGTAGTGGCATTAAAAGAAAGTGGTACAGGGCTCTTTGCCGATTTTACCGGAGGCTCTATGCATGTGGTGGCGCAAACCGCACAAGATGCAGAGCTAGAGATGCTTTTGCTGGCAGAGTGGTTTGGGTATTGGGAGGACTTTGTGCACCCTATCCCCTCTCGAAGCCATGATGCTTATGCTTGTTTGTCGCCCCATGCTCGGCAAGCCTGCATTCCTTGTGGGCATGCCTTATATTCAACAGCGGCATCAACATTGCAAGGGGTAAAAGGGTGGTGTCAACAAAATAACAAGCCTTTTGTTTTGCATTTGGCAGAGTTTCCTGAGGAAGAACAAGCTCTCGTGCACGGCACAGGCCCTTTGGTTGATTTGTATATGCCACATGTGTACCCTAAAGATTGGCAAGCTCCCGGTAAGCCTCCAGTGGACTATGCGGCTCATTTGGGTTTGCTTGATGCTCACACGTTGGTTGTCCACGGCGTGCATTGTTCCCCAAAAGATATACGCGCTTTGCAAGAAGCACAAACGGCAGTATGTTTGTGTCCAAGGTCGAATAAAAACCTTGCAGTAGGTACAGCGCCTTTTTGGGATTTTGTGCAAGCAGATGTGTTGCTCTGCCTTGGTACTGATGGACTTTCGTCTAATACCGACGTGGATGTGTGGCAAGAAGCTCTTTTTTTGCAAAAGCATTTTGACTTTCCTTGGGATGCTTTATTGCGAATGCTGACTGTCAATGGTGTTCAAGCTTTGGGTTATCATAAAAAAGGTCCTGTAGTAGGAAAAATTGTGCCGGGGGCACGCGCGCAATGGGCTTTTTTACCAAAATAGAAAAAATTGATATTCATGAGTATTTACCCCTTGCCTATCCTACATTCAATGTGTATTATCTGTAACCGTAGACATGACAAAAAATGTATCTTGTAAAGGTATATGAAAATAGTTAATTTTGTATGAAAAAAACATTAGTCTGTACATTTGGAGGAAACAAATGGCACCGGAGATTTTAAATTGGGAAGATGGTGTGTCGCGTGTTGTTAATAACCGCGGTCTGTATGCAAAGCTTTTAGTGCGCTTTGCTGACAGTCTTGCTGATGCCCCTGAAAAAATTGCTGAAGCTGTAGCCGCAGGGAATATGGAAGATGCACAAATGCAAGCTCATACCGTTAAAGGTACAGCTGCTAATCTTGGTGCAGAAGTGTTAGCTGAGGCGGGGAAAGTGCTGGAAGCAGCCATTAAAGATGGTAGCGGTATTGAACCTGCCATTGAAGAGTTACGTAAGGCTTTGGTAGAAACTGTAGCCGTTATGCGTGATTTTAAAGCCTAGAACTATCTCTATGTGTGAAATTTGCGCATAGTAATTGTTGCTTTTGCGCTTTTATTATGACGCGTTCTTTTTCGTTAGAAAATAGGACTGATTGTATTTTTTTGTACAAAAGCGCCTAGAATTGTAATTTCTCCCCTTTTCTTTTTTGTTTTTATTGAAGGCAAATAAGAAAAGGGGTTTGTTTTTACCTTCGAAAAATATTGCGAAACCTGTGCCATGTTTTTCGCAACAAGACTCCTGCACAATGACAAAGGCATGCATTGCTTAGTCGCTATGATTTGATGGTATAATAAAAATTATTGCGCGTGAAGCGAAGCAATCCATGCATTTTTATGGATAAATGGAAAAAATAAAACCTAGGACATTACTTTGATTTGCGTCAGACTATTGACACAACTCCAGAGAGTTCTATATTAATGGTAAAGTGTTTAAAAAGTAACAGACGCTATCTTGGGTAAAAAATGTATTTTGTGTTTATGGGCTCAGTACAGTAACTAAGATGTGTCGTTTTTTTTCGTCTTATTAAGCTGTTATTGTATAAGACTGTCTTGTGGTATCATTTTGTCACATAAACTTGTTATAGAGCTATATTGCGTAAATTTGTATTTTGTTGCGCTGTAAGAAACGTATTACACAGGCTTGCAGGGGGCTAGAACCTCTTGCGCCAGATACTTTTCCGTATTGGGAGAATATATGGATTGGCAGAAAAGCGGAATTATTGGGCAAAGCGGCAGTCTTGCTGAAGTTTTTCGTGTGCTCAAAAAAGTTGCTCCTTCTGACAGTACTGTTTTAGTAACGGGTGAATCTGGTACAGGGAAAGAACTTTTGGTACGTGCCTTACACAGTTATAGTGAGCGGGCTGATAAGCCATTTATTCCTATAAATTGTGGCGCTATTCCTAAAGACCTGCTGGAATCAGAACTTTTTGGTCACGAAAAAGGCGCCTTTACCCATGCTATTCGTACTCGTCCCGGTCGCTTTGAAATTGCCGATGGTGGGACTATTTTTTTGGACGAAATTGGCGAAATGGATTTAAGCCTGCAGGTAAAAATTTTGCGGGTTTTACAAGAGAAAGAAATTGAAAGAGTTGGAGGCTCTGGTGTTAAAAAAGTAGACGTGCGCATTGTGGCAGCTACGAATAGAGATTTAGAAGGGGAAGTTGCTGCGGGGCGTTTTCGTGAAGATTTGTATTATCGCCTCAATGTTATTCCTTTACATCTTCCGCCTTTACGTGATAGAAGTGGAGATGTGTTGCTGTTGGTGCGCCATTTCTTAGAACGCTTTTGTCACAAGAAAAAAAGACCCATTTTGCAATTGCCGCTTTTAACAGCGCGCATTCTTATGGCGTACAGTTGGCCCGGCAATGTGCGCGAACTTGAAAATTTTATGGAGCGATTGAGCATTTTGGCCGATGGGCCTGCGGTGGAAGTAGAAGATTTGCCGCAAAAAATTCTTGATGCCGTGGGTTCTTTTGACGAATTACCAGAACTTTCAGAAGAAATGCTTACTCCCTCGGCAGAAACGATGTTGTCATTTGGAGAATCTTTTGATGATGCAATACAAGGGCAAAGAGGACAGAATGCTACGGCGGGTTTAGGTAGCCCTGCTGTCATATCCCTGACATCCGGAGACAATCCTGAACTGCAGGCAAGCTATAAAGCAGGGTATCAGGCCGGACTTTTAGCTGCCGAGCAGAGGACGTCTCAAAAAGGACAACAGCTTGAGCAGCAGACAGGGCAAGGCTTAAACCAGCAAAAGCAAGCTTCGGGCGATTTTATTTGGCCCACCCTTGCCGAATTGGCTCATTACGGTATGGGGCTGAAGGAATTCTTGGATGCTGTGGAAGATCGCTTGCTTGATGAGGCCATGCAAAAATCTGACGGTGTAAAAAATCAGGCTGCTGAGCTTTTAGGTGTTAAACGCACGACTCTTATAGAAAAATTGAAAAAGAAAGGACAATGAGGTCTTTGTCGAATATTGGAATAAAAATTGCATTTTAACTTTGTGATGCGCAATACTTATTTCGCCGAAAATCGGTCTCTTTGCGTGGCTCTTGTGCCCTTCCTCTTGGCCTTTTGGCTTGGGGCGCTTTTTTGTCCCTTTTTAGGGCACGCTGCGTCTACTCCGGCAACTGCTCCTGCTGCGGCGCTTCCCACACCATTAACACCATCTTCTTCTCCCTCAGATGCTTCCTCTGCCTCTTCTGCGCAAGATACCAGTGGCAAACCCCAAGTAACTGTCGTTTCGCCACAAGAAGTTACAGCTAAGGTCAATAAGGCCGGGCCGGAATTTTGGCCTGAAGATGCCGCGGTAAGCACAAGCCTCACCGACTCTAAAGCTCCTTCAGAAGAGCAGACAACATCGCAAGGGGCGGTTGATGCAACGGGGACAACGCCTCCTGCTACCACAAAGGTAGAAGGGGCAGATGCGCCTAAAGCAGAAGATGTTGCTGCGCAAAAAGAAATGGCGGTTGTTCAAACTATTGACCCTAGTCAAAAACCGGAAGAGCCCAAAAAAGAAGGCGAAGAGCAAAAAACGGAAGAGCGCCCTGTGGTGTATATGGATGAAGAAGGCAATGTGGTGCCTAAGCCTCCTGTACCCGAAGAATTGTTTGAGCAGGCCAGTAAGCTTTTGGATGATGCCAAATATAAGGCCGCATTACCTATTTTAGATCAACTTCGCGCCATGTTCACCATTCCTAAAGATATGCGCGAACGCGTGCTCTATGGAAGAAGTGATGCGCTTTCTGCCATTCACGAAGGTAAACCCTTAGAAGGTTTTGAAGCCATTGTAAGCAGCACAGAAGAAGCGCTTAATGCTAATTTGCGTTCGTCCCGTGTGCCTGATGCCTTATATAGATTGGGAAAAATACACTTAGATGTGGGAAATTTAGCTGAAGCCGAAGGGTATTTTCGCGCATTAAAGCGTCGCTTTCCTTATGATATGCATGTGCCAACAGCTTTTTTCTTATTGGGAAAGGCAGAGCTTGATAAAAAAATGTATGCCAAAGCAGAGCAAAACTTCCGCTCTGTTCTGCAAGAATATCCCGATTCACCGGCCATCAAAGAAACAACCATGGCTTTGGTGGAAGCTCTTGTGGGCTTAAAAAACTTTAAAGAAGCCACTTTGTATGCAGATTTTGCCGAAAAACGCTGGGCTCGCTACTACATAGACGATCCTGAATATTTAAATGCTCTTGCCGGAATTGATTATAATTTAGGAAATAAAGAAGCGGCTTTGCTTAAATATTGGCTTTTGTACAACCTTATACCTACCGATAAAAATAGTCCCAATGTGCTGGCGCGTATTGGTGATTTATATTTAGAATTGCATCAACCTGCACCTGCCAAAGAAGTTTTTGATGAAATTTTAAAAATGTATCCCAAAACAGACGCTGCCGCCATTGCCATGTTACGCAATGCTGAGAAAGGGTTATACGATACGCCGCTTGAAATTTCGCAAATGTACGCTGTCTTTGAAGACCCAGGGAAACCTTTGCCGCAAATGGCCTATCAAAATCTTATAAAAGAATTTCCTAAAGATCCGCGCTCCATTACGGCTTTGCTAAAATACGCTCTTTGGCAATTATGGGATAAGCAATATGCCGATGCCATGGGTACAGCGGCAGATTTTATCGATTTATATCCAGAAAATGCCGATGCAGAACTGGCGCGTGATGTTATTATGCGCGGTTTTATGGCTGACTTGAAAAATTCTTTGCTGGAAGAAAACTACGGTCGCGTTTTGACTTTATGGAATGGTTTTCCCCTCGTTCGTCAACGGTATGGCCCTGTAGATGCTGATTTACGCAATGCCATTGCACGTGGCTATTTGGAACGCGGTGAAGATGAAAAAGCTATGGAATATTTCAAAGAATTTTTGAAAACACCTATGCACCCCAAATACAGCGAACCTACCTTTGCTTTGTACTTCAATAAATACTTGGAAACCGGAAACTGGAACGCCATGTTAGATTTGGGGGAATTGGTAAAAGATTGGGATATTCCTAAACCCATGCGCATGCAGTTAGAATATGCCATGGCACTTTCTTCGCAAAATTTAGGATTGCGTGATAAAGCCTTGGCTTTGTGGACAGATTTGGCACAAAATACAGAGATTCCCAAATATCAACGAGCCTATGCCACGTATTTCTTGGCAAAAGATGCCGAAAATCGTAAAGATATTAAAGAAGCGTATAGTTATAATTTACAAACGTTGAAGCTTTTTGATGAGTTAAAAGAAGAGCGTTCTGATAGAGCTGATGATGCGCGCCGCAAGGAAACCATGGGCACTCTCATGGATATTACCGAAGTGGCCAATCGCATACCGGAATCTTTGGAATGGCTTGAATTGTATAATCAATTTGTGGATAAAGAATCTCCAGAATTTCC
>CAYJHX010000110.1:0-6342 GCA_964369395.1 uncultured Desulfovibrionaceae bacterium | reverse complement strand
ACTTTTTTACAATTTTCACAAAATTATACTGAAAAAGTAATTGTGCAGGACTCTTCAGTTATATGAGAAACAGTTGAGGTTCTTATGTCAAAACAGCCCACACCATGCACGCAACAAAGCGTAGCAAGCTCACCCCACACCACGGCGGTGGCCGACAGCTCAAATACAGTAGATACAGCAGACATATCAAATGAAGCAAACGCTAAAAATACTTCCTCCCCGTGCACATGCCCTCGTTGCGACCCCTTAGAAAATCTGCGTCAACGCGAACAAACACACAGGCTAGTAGATTTTATCAATGAAGTTGGCATGCTGCGCTTAACACCGCGTACAGGATATCAATTTTTAGGTACGGGCAAAGAAAATGTCGCTGAGCATTCGCACAGGGTGGCTGTTATCGGCTATATTTTAGCGAAATTAGCAGGGGCTGATAAGGCCCGCACGGTGTTCTTATGCCTCTTTCACGACTTAGCCGAAGCCCGCACCGGCGATTTCAACTATGTCAACAAGATGTACAATACTGCCAAACCGCGCGTGGCCATGCAACACGCCACCGAAGGTACCGGCCTGCAAGAAGATATTTTGAGCTTTTGGGACGAACTTTCCGCAAATACCAGCAAAGAGGCTGCCTTGGCTCACGACGCTGATCAGCTCGACTTAATCTTTAATCTTAAGCAAGAAAGCGAACGCGGTAATAGTTTTGCTTTGCAATGGATAGAAAGTGCCCTCAAACGCCTACACACCAAAGAAGGGCAAAAAATCGGCGCCGTGGTGGTAAATACCCCTTCTCATTATTGGTGGTTTAACGGCCCTGACGCTTCTTGGTGGGAAAAAGAGAAATAATACAGCGTATTTTAAACGTATTTACATAACAGACTAATAAAGTAATTGTGCAGAACTCTTGGTATGTGACCGAAAAGCCCATGACCTCTAACGTACTCGACGCTGAAAACACGCTTTCACATTTTTTTCAACAAGACGTTTGTGTGAACACGCTCTCGTGTTACTTGCCAAGGATGCCCAAATAACCTACCCTCTGCTGACACCCATTTTTGGTGCAGTTCTCATTTATCATAAGGATAGACCATGCATATCAATCGCGAAGAGGCCTTGGCACTTGTCCAAGCACACACAACAGAAGCTTTTTTACTCCAACACGCCTTGGCCTCCGAAGCTGTTTTAGCGGCCTTGGCTACACATTTGCAAGAAGACGCCTCTCTTTGGGGTATCACAGGGCTTTTGCATGATGTGGACTATGCCCAAACAGCGCACACACCAGAAAAACATGGACTTATAGCTTGTGAACTTTTGCAAGACAAATTGCCAGATCAAGCTTTGCAAGCCATCAAAGCGCATAATGGCGAAATGAATGGGCATACACCCCAAAGTTCTTTGGATTTTGCATTGCGTTGTGGCGAAAGCGTCACAGGCCTTGTGGTTACGGCGGCCCTTGTGCGCCCCACAGGCATTACCGGTATGGAAGCTAAAAGTTTAAAAAAGAAAATGAAAGACAAAGCTTTTGCTGCTAGCGTAAGCCGCGAAAATATTAAAGAGTGCGAAAAAATTGGTTTAGACTTGGACACATTTTTAAAGTTATCTATTGCCGCCATGGCGGAAAAAGCAGAACTGCTACAATTGCCCCATGCGTAGAGAATATGGCCTATGAAAGCCTTTTGTGAAACCTTTGTACCATGCATTGCGTAAAGGTTTGCCAAACATTAAACGCAATCAATGTCATCGAAAAGGTCTTCACTGTAGATGAAACCACAGTAGACTAAGGAGTTTTTTATGCATATGGATTCGAATTTTTCTACAGATATTACACGCCTTGGAAATTGCAAAATCGAGTCAAAATTGCCTTACGGCATGTGGGCCGATGATCAAAAGCTCAAAATCTATGTGGATGACGAGTTGTGCAGCAGCTTGCACGAACCCAAACTCATGGAGTTTGAAGCCGCAGGCCCGCGTAAAAATTTGTATTTTGACCCTTCACGGGCCAAATGCGCCATAGTCACTTGCGGGGGCTTATGCCCTGGTATTAATGATGTTATTCGAGCCTTGGTCATGCAAGCGCACCATGCCTACAATGTGCCCAGCGTACTTGGTTTTCGCTATGGCCTTGAAGGTTTTATCCCCCATTGTGGCCATGCCGTTGCCGAGCTTACCCCAAGAAAAGTGGCTGATATCCATATGTTTGGCGGTACTTTTTTGGGTTCGTCCCGCGGGCCACAGTCACCAGAACTTATTGTAGATACCTTAGAGCGCATGAATATTAGCGTTCTTTTTGTCATTGGGGGCGATGGCACCATGAAGGCCACCAGCGCCATAAGTCGTGAAGTACAAAACAGAAACTTGCGTATTTCTGTTATCGGCATTCCCAAGACTATTGATAACGACATTCACTTTGTGCCCAAATCTTTTGGTTTTGATACGGCCGTAGATCAGGCCACCTTAGCCATTCAATCGGCGCATACAGAAGCCATTTGTTCGCACAATGGCGTGGGGCTTGTGAAGCTTATGGGGCGAGAGTCTGGTTTTATTGCCGCTCAAGCAACATTGGCTTTAAAAGATGTCAACTTTGTTTTGGTGCCTGAAGCGCCCTTTACCTTACGTGGGGAAGGCGGAATATTACCTGCCTTAGAAGAACGCTTGCGTTCGCGCCGCCATGCCGTGGTAGTGGTGGCCGAAGGGGCCGGACAACATTTACTCCAAAGCTCCGACATAACGGACGCTTCTGGCAATGCCGAACTTGGCGACATCATGAGCCTTTTGAAAAGAGAAATTAAAAGCTACTTTGCTGAAAAAAACTTGTCCTATGTGCTCAAAACAGTGGACCCCAGCTACATGATTCGCTCTGTACCGGCCAATGCCAATGATAGAGTCTATTGCGGCTTCTTGGGGCAACACGCCGTGCACGCTGCCATGGCCGGACGCACACATATGGTGGTGGCTAAATTACAAGAACAATTTGTACACCTACCTTTAGACTTGGTCATTCAAGAACGTCGCAAATTGAATATCAATTCAGATTTATGGCGCGCGGTGTTAGAATCCACAGGCCAAGGCAGACTTAAAGGCATGTTGCCCGAATAGGAAAGGAAAGCATGGCACCATTTGCACCACACATGCGGCAAGTCAAAGCTTCCGCAGGGTCGGGGAAGACCTATCACATTACCGAGCGCTTTTTATCTTTGCTAAACAAAAGCCCTCTTAAGGCACATACGCCGCAATGTCCTTTTGTCTCTCCCCTTGGTACTTTTGCGCCAGCATCTTCACAAGATGCTGGCGGTGCCCTGCTCCCTTCAGAGAATTCACAAAGGCCACACAGTTTACAGGCGGTAGATAAAAGCCACGCCGAAGGTTTAGCCCAAGAAAGTTCTTGGGGCGATATTATGGCCATTACCTTTACCAATTTGGCCGCCAAAGAAATGAAAGAGCGCGTACTCAAAAGCCTTAAACAGCTTGCGCTACAAAAGTCGCCCACATCTTCGGACAATACCATCATGGATGCGGCCAAAGCCAAAGCGTGGATTGACATTATCTTGCGCCAATACAGCGCCTTAAACATTCGAACTATTGATAGCCTCTTACATCTTATTGTGCGCACCTCGGCCCTAGATTTGGGCTTAGCTCCAGATTTTGAAAGCTCTTTTGATAGCGACGAGCTTATGAATCCTATTTTCGATGCATTGCTCCAACAAGCCGAATACGGTGATGCGCACACGCTTTTATTACTCGAAAACATCTGCCACTCTTTACTTTTCCACGACAATGCCCCAGGCTTTGTCATGGGAAAAAAGATGATTAAAGCCTTATCTCCCTTGGTGGATTTTTTGATTACTCAAGAACTCCCCACCTTAAGCTCCAAAGAAGACATAGAGCAGTTATACACCGCCACCTTTGCTGCTTTCCAAAGCCACGGTCAACAAATGCTGGAACTTGTTGACCAAGAGGCCTTGAAAGTAAATGCCAATGCCTTAAAGTTTTTTGCAAAGTGCGCAAATGGCGATGGGAAAGCGTGCGATACGGCCTTTGCCAAAAAGGCAAATCTTGATGCCTGTTTAAATAAAGCCAGCGTGGGCATGGCTTCGGCTTTAGCGCAAAAAACCTATGCCGACCTTACAGACAGCTGCGCCGCCATGGTAGAATACGGAACGCTGTTAAAAAGCGCTTTGCGCCTGTATCCCTTTGTGGAGCTGGCCCAAGAAATTGCACAGCAAATCACCTCTCTACAAAATCAAGAACAAAAGTTGCCTCATGCAAAAATTCCTAGTCTTGCCAAGGATATTTTAGAATTTGAATACGGTGTATCCACCGCCTTGTGTCGTTTAGGCAATGCTTTACATCATGTGTTGCTCGATGAATTTCAAGATACGAGTCGAGAGCAGTGGGACGCTTTACGCCCGCTCATGGCACAAGCCTTATCTCAGGGCGGTTCTTTTACGTGGGTGGGTGATACAAAGCAAGCCATTTATGGCTGGCGCGGGGGCGATGCGGCTCTTTTTGACGAAGTATTGCATGAGGACGAGTTGACATGCATGTGCAAACCCACCCAAGGCAACTTGCCCACCAACTGGCGCAGTCGCGAAATGATTGTCACAATCAATAACACACTTTTTTCTGCCTTAAGCGACATCGCCATCGCAGAGCGTATTTTACAAAATTTTATCAGCACCGCTTGTCCGCCGCATATTTTAGGAAGCAGCGCACAAAGGCTGGTAAACACCTTTACCGGAGCCACGCAACAGGTAAAAGAACATGCCCAAGGGGGCCATGTACATTTTGAGCATGTACAAGGGGCCAACGTGGCAGAGCTAGAAGAAGCCCTGTATGCCCAGTTAAAAAAAGTACTCCTCGAAGACGTGGGGCAGCGTCGCCCTTGGGGAGATGTTGCCATTTTGGTGCGCAAAAATAAGCATGCTACCCTCATGGCGCAATGGCTTTTGGAATGGCGCATTCCGGCCATTACCGAACACTCTTTGTTGTTACACACACACCCTCTTGTGGAAGAAAGCGCGGCATTTTTGCATTTTTTGAATAATCCTCAAGATGATGTCCATTTTTGGACGGTACTTACCGGCAGTATAGTGCGCTGTGCCTTGGCCGATGAACAGAGCCATGGCATTGCCTTGCTCCACATGCCACGCCCCAGCATACAAGACTTACACAACTTCATTGCCAAAGAACGGCACCTACGCGGCACTCGACCTCTCTACAGCACATTCAAAGAAGCTTGGCCTCTTTTTTGGGAACACTTCTTTGCTCCGTTCTACGGCAAAGGACAGGTGCTCAGTACCTATGACTCCTTGCAAGAATGGTATTCTTTGTGGCAAGTGGCACAGCGCTTTCCTGAAGATCAAACCTTTCTGCGCCGGTTCTTGGAAATAGTGCATGGAGCCACACAACAAGGTCACGGCACCTTGGGCGCCTTCTTAGACTATTGGGAAGAAGAGGGAACCAAAGAAAAAGCCCCCCCCCCCACAGACGTCAATGCCGTGCATATCATGACCGTGCACAAATCAAAAGGTTTGCAATTTCCTGTGGTTATTATTCCACAGCTCAATGCAAAAAGTACCGTCAACAAAGCCTATCTTATACACGAAACGCAAGGTTTGCGCATGCTGATTCCGCGCTCCACCGCCACACCCGAAGCCTACTATACGGCGCAAGCAGAGCAAGTACTGGAAGCCTTAAATGTATTTTATGTGGCCACCACTAGGGCTGAGGAAGAATTGTATTTTTTCCACACACATTGCGACAGTATTAAGGGCAACACCTTTTCTACAGCCATAGACACGCTCTTCGAAGAAGTGAATATCACACTTCCGTACACGACGGGTTATCCCATCATCAAAGACGTGGCTCCTGCTGAGGCGTCGGCGCCCCCTGTTACACCTCTTTCTGCTCCCCCCGTACCTGCCGACATATCGCTTGCATCTGCCTCGGCCACATCCGATACGGTTAGATCTGATACTGCCGAAACTCTTGCTGTCACTGCCAAGCCATTGATGCAATGGATGCCGGGCCTTAAGGTGTTTCGTAATCCTTTACAAGAGCTTTTTTTGGACACGGCCCCCAATCCCAAGCATCGCGGCGTACTTATACACAACTGCCTAGAAATATTTCAAAACATGAATATTTTGCATTCCAATATATCCGAAGAAGTACTGCAGCAAGGCATAGAGCATGCTGTGACGTGGGCCATACAAAACTTTGCTTTACCCCTTAAAGTAACGCCACAGCTACAGCAAGAACTGACAGAAACGTTGCATTGGTATGCTCATTTGCCAGACGCCCTCATTTGGGCACAAAGGGGGCTTGCAGAACAAGCCCTTATGGACG
>CAYJHX010000109.1:3483-6374 GCA_964369395.1 uncultured Desulfovibrionaceae bacterium | reverse complement strand
CTCAAAACCAAGTAAACCCGAACCCTGTGCTCGTAAATGGCATGGGGCATGATACATTATAGATATCCCCTGCTCGGTCTCGGCACTTTGTTTTATGGAAAGCGTACCATCATCTACACAGTATAACAAAAACTCTTGGGCATCTTGAATAGACACATCGCCGTATTGTTCTGATATTTCTGGAAAATACTGCGGAATATCTCCATTAAACATCAGCGAGCACGATGGACAGCCCGTTAACACAGGAATATCTTGCTTTTTCCATTCCATAAGAGCACGGGCATTGCGATGTGCGCTTTTTTTAGCATCTTCCCAAAATCCATTGGCCACCATGGGTAAGCCACAGCAGGTTACATCTTCCGGTACGATAACTCTATACCCCGCCTTATTTAGAGCCCAGACCATATCTAAGCCCGTTTGCGGGTCATAGATATCCACATAACAACCGGGGAAAAACACTACAGATGGTGCGTCCATCGCCACGCTCTGTTGTTCTTGTTTAAAAAGTGCACGAAACGTTTTTTGGGCAAAGCTTGGTAAAGGGGCTTTTTTGTGTACACCAAGTTCGTGCAAAAGTACGCGAGTGAGCGGATTTTTCATACCAAAATTACGCAAGGACGCAGGAATAAAACCAAGATAGTGCGCTATATCTGCACCGTGGCCTAGCATCCAATCTCGCAAAGAAAAGCCTTGTTTTTTTGCATAGGCTGCGCGTGCCATCATGTTAAACGTAGAAATGGGAACACCATGCGGGCAGGCAATATCGCAATTTTTACAATTAGAACAATAGTGCAAAGATTTTTCTTCTGGCATGCCCATGAGGCGAAAACGCTCTTGAGCAGGGCCTACCATCCGCGGCCCTAAAAATTCTGTGGTGGCCGTGGCAATGGGGCATTGTGCCACACAAGTGGCGCATGTTATACAAGCATCAGGATTTATAGAACGCATACAGACCTCATATATTTTGTGCAGCATACCAGCCGGTAGCCATGGCTACGCCGTTGCCGCTTTTTTCTGCTGCATAATCATAGGCACCAAGAGTACGCCCTGCAAAATACACATTTTCTGCCACAAGAGTTCCTTCTGCATTGAGAGCTTGCAATTTTTCATTAACCACAACCCCCATTTGCGTAAAGGCATGGCTTCCAAAAGCATTGTCAGCGGCCCATTCTTCCGGTACCGACGGTGTTTTAAGCGCAATACCCAAGATGGTTTCATAGGCTTGGTTAGGCTTAGTCGTTATACCACCGCCTAAAATACCTCCGGTGGCTAAAATAAATTGTTCAGCTTCGTAACGGTGCTCCACACCTTCACCGTGCGCTATCAAAGCAAGACAGCGTCCATTTTGTATATCTGCAGCGGTTATGGTAGCATTTTCAATAATGCGCACCCCAAGCTTTCGTACTGCCTTTAGCATAAGAGTTGCAAGGCGGTTACCCCCTACCCCCGGCGGCAAAGAAAGCATTTCTACCACGGCGCATCCTAAGCTTTCTTGAAGTTGCTTCCAAGGAGAAACAACATCTTTTTTAACGCGTGTGCCTAGGATAGGCGGCAATAACACAGCGTCCACATCTTTAGCTAAAGGTTGTAAAGCTTGTGTAAGCCAAGCAAAACCTTCTGCACTGTCTACATAACGAGCCACATCTAAAGGACTTACCGCTCTGTGCGCGGCACCAAAATGCGATGTCAGCGAAGCCGTAGAAAATTCCACATGCTTTAGCGCAGGGTATTTTTGTAATTGCTGTACAATCAAATGCGGATGGCAATCGCGTATGGCATCAACGCTGGCCACAAGCACACGCTTTGCCGCAAAAAGAGGCGCGCTATTACTGGCAGAGGGGTACACATAGGTGGGTTTTAGCGTGCCAATAATGGTGGGTACAAGGGTATTTTGTTGCTCTTGGCACAAAAATTCTGCCCCCTGCTCTGCACACAGTTCTTGCATACTTTTTAACGATTGCTCCACCGCAGAAGCGCCAATAATACTATAGGGATGATTTGTAGGAAGGTTTGATAACGCATCCCAAGGATTTTGCACAGCTTTCATACTTGTGGCATCATTTTCGTTCTGCATATAGCCAAGTATATCTATGCATCCACTGGCAATGGACAGCGCTCCAAGACCTGTACCTAAAAGCGTGACATTTTTATGTTGTTTTGCGGCGGTATATGCTGCCATAAGGCCGGCCATGCCCATACCCACCACAAGCACATGGGGTTTAGTCTGTTTGTTCATGGGCTGCTCCGTCCATATTTAAGGTGGCGGCATAAATGGCTCGCCCCAATTCTAATTCTTTGAGCTGCATTCCCCAAAGTGCGGGGCGCAATCCTTTCCAGCGTTCATTTAAGAAAGAGCGAATGCTATCGCTAGGGGTTTTTGTCAATGCAATATCATTTTCAGTCAGGGCGCCAATGGTACGCAAGGAACAAAAAATCCCTTGGCATGTTCCCATACCCAAGCGTGTGCGCAAACGTATATCTGTTAAAGAGTGTGTGGCTTTATCTTTGGCCACATGCAAAACTTCAGCGGTACTGACCATTTCACATTCGCACAATAAATCATTTTTCTTGTCCGTTGGTGTATTTTGCGCCATATCTGCAAAAGTATCGCCCAAACGATCTTCCACCAAGCGCAAATCTTGCCCAGGAAACAACTTTTGCGCTTTTTCCCGTACAGTTTCATCCATTTCAGTTACTAAAGGTTCTGTGGCAGTACGACATACTTCTTGTATGTGGAGATGACGACAAACCAAGTCGGACATTTTTTCCGCCATAAGTCTGTATGTGGTCAGTTTACCGCCAAAGATACTGGCAAAGCCTAACAAACCTTCTTCGCTGTGATCCACTATATGGAAATTGCGACTGGCAGAACGCCCCGAAGCATTGCTTGG
>CAYJHX010000109.1:0-3383 GCA_964369395.1 uncultured Desulfovibrionaceae bacterium | reverse complement strand
GCAATTTCACCAGACCATGAGCCGGCGGCATTAACAATAAATTGGCAAGGAACAAAGATTTTTTCTTCCGTTAAGGTATTGAGCGCATGTACACCTTTTACAGCACCACTGGCTGTTTCAATGCCTATGACCTTATGATAAGTCAAAAAATCGCTGCCATAGCGACGCGCGCATGCGGCATTGTGCCACACTAAACGAAAACCATCGATACACGAGTCTGGTACGCGATATACTTGTTTAATATTAGAAGCAAGATGCGGCTCTAAGCGACGCGCTTCGGCTACGTCTAAAGGTTCTGCAGCAATGCCAGCTTCGCCACAGGCTTTTACCCAAGGTTCCACAAAATCTGAGGGATCTTCAGTAGTTTGCACAAAAAAACCTTCAGTTTCTTCCACACATTGCCGACACATCTTGCGTAAAATCATGTTTTCTTCGATACATTCTCGTGCAGACTCTGCATCGCCCATGGCATAGCGCGCTCCGCTATGCAAAAGGCCGTGAAAACGCGAAGAGGTGCCAAAGGCAAGACCGCCCTGCTCTAATAGCAAAGCCTTAATGCCGCGCATACTTAAATCTCTCAGTATACCAATACCCGTAGCTCCACCGCCGATAATGACAACTTGATAATCTTTCATAATACTTCCCGCACACATAGGTGATAGGTTTTCGATACTTTAAGGAAATTTAAAAGATTTCGCATATAAATTATGCAAAAATTTTAAAAAGGTAGTATTTATAAATAGAAAAGGCTTATTATGGACAAATCGTTTTCATAAAAAGTCCACAATAAGTCTATAGTAGGTATAAATAAATGTAAAGTTTTTTAGAATAGGGAGGAGAATTTAAGAGGGGGAAAAACCTTTTCTTCAGAAAAAATTTTTCCCCCTCGCAATACAAAACATTAGATGCAGTAGATTGCCTTATTTCAGCGTACTACCTAGTCTTCTTCAATCCAAGCACGCGAACGCTTCACAGCGCGATGCCATTGATGCAATAAAGCTTCACGTTGATCGGCAGACATCTTGGGCTCAAAGAGACGATCTAATTGCCAGCTAGAAGCAAGTTCCTCTTCTGTTTGCCAAAAGCCCACAGCAAGACCGGCAAGATAGGCAGCGCCCAGAGCTGTAGTTTCGGTAATAGTGGGGCGCTCTACAGGTACGCCGGTTAAATCGGCTTGATATTGCATCAGCATGCTATTACGGCTAGCGCCACCATCCACACGTAAGGAGGTTAAAGGTACACCGGCATCTTTTTGCATGGCATCAATAATATCCAAGGTTTGCAAAGCAATGCTTTCTAAGGTAGCGCGGGCGATATGACCACGACTGGTACCGCGAGTGATACCCACCATGGTACCGCGGGCATATTGATCCCAATAAGGAGCACCAAGGCCTACGAAAGCAGGCACAAAAAATACGCCGCCATTATCGGGCACAGTAGAAGCAAGGCCTTCCATGTCGGAAGAATCTTTAATGATTTGCAAGCCATCTCTGAGCCATTGCACAACAGCGCCGCCGACAAAAACACTGCCTTCTAAAGCATAATACATACCGCTGGGGTTTTGCCAAGCCACGGTGGTGAGCAAGTTGTTTTTGCTTTCTTTAGGTGTTTTACCTGTATTCATAAGCAAGAAGCAGCCTGTACCATAGGTATTTTTAGCCATACCTTCTTTTAAGCACGCATTACCAAAAGTAGCGGCTTGTTGGTCACCGGCCACACCGGCAATAGGTACTGCTTTACCAAAGAATTCTGGATGGCTGTGTGCCATAACACTAGAAGAAGGTTGCACGTCTGGCAACATGGCGCGAGGCACACCCATGATTTCTAACAATTCATCATCCCATTGACCGGTATTGATGTTGAAAAGCAAGGTACGGCTGGCGTTGGAAGGATCTGTTACAAAAGAATCTTTTTTGCTCAAATTCCAAATAAGCCATGTATCAATGGTACCAAAAAGCAATTCGCCAGCTTCTGCTTTTGCACGAGCGCCAGGTACGTTATCTAAAATCCAACGAACTTTGGTTCCGGAGAAGTAGGCATCCAGCACAAGGCCTGTTTTTTGGCGAATAATATCGGCTTTGCCTTCTTCACGCAATTGGTCGCAAAAACCAGCAGTACGACGGTCTTGCCATACGATGGCGTTATAGACAGGCTCACCAGTTTTTTTATCCCAAACAACGGTGGTTTCGCGTTGGTTAGTAATACCAATGGCGGCAAGATCATTACCGCTAATGCCAGCGGCTTTTACGCAATCGCGAGCTACGTGGCTTTGTGTATCAAAAATTTCCGTAGGGCTATGCTCTACCCAACCTGGCTGAGGATATATTTGTGTAAATTCTTTTTGTTCTACTTGGACAATATTGGATTTATGGTCAAACAAGATGGCACGAGAAGAAGTGGTACCTTGATCTAAAGCTAAAATATACTTTGCACTCATAAAAACTCCTTTAGATAGTTAAAAAAAGGCTCATCACAATAACGTAATCAGCCTTTAAAAAAATCATTATGCAATAATGCCAACCATTTTTGCTACAACATACGCCAAAATGCCGCCTATGAAAGGACCAACAACCGGCACCCAAGAGTAACCCCAATCGGAATCTCCCTTGCCAGCGATAGGCAATACAAAGTGGGCAATACGTGGGCCAAGGTCACGGGCAGGGTTGATAGCATAGCCTGTGGGGCCACCAAAAGATAAACCTAAAGCCCAAACAAGTAAGGCTACCATATAGGGGCCGTATCCGGGAGGGAATGGGCCATTCTTTTCATTGAAAATGGCAAAAATAAGGAAAATAAGTAAGAAAGCGCCAATAATTTCGCACAAAATATTCATAGGAAGATTACGAATGGCAGGGCCCGTACTGAAAACAGCCAATTTTGCACCTTGCTCTTCTGTTTTTGCCCAGTGAGGCAAATAAGCAAGCCATACAATAACACCACCGCAAAAAGCACCAGCCAACTGGGCCAACATGGTTACCAACGCATGACTGACGGTATAAGTGCCCATCATGGTTTTTGCTAAGGTTACAGCAGGGTTAATATCTGCTTGTGGGGCACCTAAAGATACAGCAGTAAAGACGCCTAACAACACACCAAAGGCCCAACCTGCGGTAATACAAATCCAGCCACCGCCATAAGCTTTTGAATCTTTTAAGATGCAACACGCAACCACACCAGAACCAAACGCTAGCAGAATCATGGTTCCAAAAAATTCACCCAATAAATTTGTCATACAACCCTCTACGACTGTGACCCACATATTTATACAAGCAAAAACCATAAGGTCACGTATTTATAGCCTTGCTTTAAACATAAAACTATATTGCCTCCTAACATGTCATATAGAGTAATTCAAGACTTTTTTATCTTTAAACACATCAAAA
>CAYJHX010000108.1:0-6377 GCA_964369395.1 uncultured Desulfovibrionaceae bacterium | reverse complement strand
ACACCGATTTTAAGCTGGGCCAAGAAAAATACCGCTCTACTGCACAGCTCTGCCAGTAAGAAATACAGCATGCCAAGGCTTAAAAAAGCTGCAAAGCCTCTTACTTTTAGCGGCAGCACAAAGGCCAGTCCTAGGGCTATAAAAATCACTTGTAAGGCGAGATGATATAAAGAAGCCGTAAAATCCGCCGGAACTGTAAGCATTTGTGGCTGCATGAAAATGGGTATCCACGGCAGCTTTGCGGCCAACGAAAGCACAATTCCCAAAATCAACGAGCCCATGGCGTATTTTCGAAAATATTCTTCAGCAATATTTCTGCCTAGTAAGAGGGCGAAGGCGCCGCCCAAGGTAAAGGCCGTACCATAAAAGCCTACCACCGTACCGGCATTGGCCCAAAAGGGCATGGCTTGTACCGAGGCGTACACTTGTGAGATGACAAAAACCAAAAGCATACCCGCCAAGGAGGCTACATACGCAAGGGGTTTATGGGGTTTAATCAATTGCAAAAAGATAAGTCCGGAGAAAATACCCACGGCCCAAATTTCGCGGCTAAGCCAAGAGTGGCCCACTTGCGTAAGGGTGTGCAGGGCATTGAAAGGATTTTGTAAATGCAAGATGGATACGATGCCAGCGATGACCATGAGGGCAAAGGCTGACCACCAGAACTTTTTCGCCATATTTTCTTGATTATGATACTGAAAAAGCGAGGCGAAAAGGGCTGTTCCTGCGGCAAATTGTGCAAAAACCGTAAAGATAATCAAGGTCCAATCGGCGTATAAAGCAGAAAGATGTGATGTTGTTAACATTAGACTTCCTCCTTATTGGCAAAGATGACCTCAGTGCTTCCGGCAGGTTTTGCTGTATTGTGTGGTTTTAAGCTTAAATTGGGTTTGGTCAGGGTATTTTCGGGCAAAGGAGCCATGTTGGCCATGCCATAGGTGGCAAGAATTTCTTCTCTTGGGCCTAACTTTAGGGCGCGTGCGGGGCAGGCTGCCACACAAGCCGGTTCTCTGCCTACGGCGAGATAATCGCGGCAAAAATCGCATTTTGTCATATGTTTTTGTTCTTTATTGACCACAGGGCTAGAATAGGGGCAATTCCAGCGACAATAGCCACAGCCCACACATTTATCGGCATCAATGCTCACAATGCCGTCTTCATCTTTAGCGCAGGCACCTGTGGGGCAAGCGTTAGCGCAAGCAGGCTCTTCACAATGGTTACACGATAAAGAAATATAGTATGTAAAGACATTTTGATCCCAAACATCTTTGGCTGTTTCAGTCCATTCTCCGCCGCTGGCTTCGATGACTTTTCGCCAGTTGACCCCCAAAGGCAGATTATGTTTATCTTTACACGCAATCATACATGCCTTGCAGCCAAGGCAAATGGATGTGTCCATGAAAAAGGCGGGATTTTTCATTGAATTCTCCTTAAACATTTAGATAACGCTTGGTCGTATATTTTGCACGATACAAGCCATTGCAAGTGTAGGTCGTTAGAGTTTGTGAACTTCCACAAGGTTCGTATGTTGCGGATTGCCCTTGGCAATCATGGTGGGGCGATACAGTGTAAGCGTATTGACACAACCGCCTGTATCCACTCCTTGAGCATTGGGCTTGTACCAAGCGCCTTGGGGCATGGAAATAACGCCGGGCATAATGCGCGGAGTTATTTTTACTGCAATTTCCACTTGCCCGCGATCATTGAACACAAGAACCTTATCGCCGTGTTTAAGCCCGCGTTTTTGGGCATCTAGAGGATTCATCCAAAGTGTTTGGGGCAAGACCTCTAGCAGCCAATCACAAGAAGCATACGTAGAGTGGGTACGCCCTTTGTAATGGTGCCCAATCATTTGTAAGGGGTATTTTTCACGGGTTTTGGTGTCTTGGAAGCCTTCATAGGTAGCCACATAGTGCCCAATGGGATAAATGACTTCGCCAAGCAAATCTCCTCGACCACGAACGGCAGCCATTTCCGCAAGAATTTCGGAATACAGTTCAATTTTACCTGAAGGCGTCTTTAAGGGATTTTCTACAGGGTTGTCTCTAAAGGCTTGAGTTAAAATGGGCAAATCGCGCGATTTTTCTTGTCTCCATACGTGTTTTGCACGGGCCTCTTTGAGGGTAGGGGGCAGAGATGGCATAAGCTTGCGACAGATGGTTTGGTAATTGTGCTCGAGCCAATCTTCGCGGCTACGCCCTTCGGTGAACTGTTCTTTGATGCCAAAGCGTTTGGCAAGGTCAGTACACACATCGTAAATATCGCGCGATTCAAAATACGGCTTAGCACTGCCAGAAAAGACATAATAATCAATATCTAAACCGTAGGAAGCGCCGTAAATATCGGTGTTTTCAAAATAGGCACAAGAGGGAAGCACAATATCGGCAAATTGGGCGCTGGCTGTGTTAAAGGCATCCATCACCACAATCATTTCGCATTTGGAGGTGTCGGCCAATATTTTTTTGGTGTAATTAATATCGGCATTTTGATTGATAAGGGCATTGCCGGCATAGCTCCAGATAAATTTTATATCGGCAGGAAAGACCTCAGCGCCGGTAACGCCGTCTTGTGCTGCTGTGAGCTTATGCCCGTGTTCAATGGCATTGAGCCATTGAAAAATGGGGAATTGTGCTTTTACAGGATTGGTTCCCATGGGTAAACGAGGCACAGAAATGGGGAAATAGGCATCTCTATCGCCGTTGTTACCGCCACGTATGCCCACATTGCCGGTGATAACGGCTAGTGAAGCCACAGCCATGGTGGTCAGCTCTCCTGCGGCTTGGCGCTGTAAACCCCAACCTTGAGTAATATAGGCAGGCTTGGCTTGACCAATTTCGCGGGCCAATTGTAAAATGCGCAAGGCAGGAATGCCGGTGATTTTTTCCGCCCATTCTGGAGTTTTGGCTATCATGTCATAGCCCGTACCTAAAATATAATCGGAATAGGAGCTATGATTAGGCGCATTTTCTGGCATTTGCTTGGCGTCAAAACCTTGTACGTATTGCTGCACAAAGGCTGTATCCACCATATTTTCTTTTATAAGTACGTAGGCAATGGCAGCGGCAAGGGCCGCATCGGTACCGGGGCGAATGGGAATCCATTCGTCGGCTACGGTGACGCACGTTTCGCTAAAACGCGGATCGATGACAATGATTTTGGCGCCAGATTTCTTTTTGGCTTGCAATATTTCGTATTGTTGCCCGCCACCGCTCATACTGTTTTCTACACAGTTAAGACCGAAAAATACAGCTAATTTGGTGTGTTGAATGTCGGTGAGAGCATTGCCACTGTAGCCGCCCATACCATACATATAGCGCATGGCATATTGATTTTGGGCTGAGCTGTAATCGCTGCTAGGGAAAGTAAAACCGCCTAGCATATTCATGAGCCTAAAGAAAGATTCGCGGCGTAAGAGAGCACCGCTTTGCACACCAGAAGAATAGTGGGTGTAAATAGAAGCATTACCGTATTTCTCTATACATTCTTTGAGCTTTGCGGCAATGGTATCTAGGGCTTCATCCCAAGAGATACGTTCAAACTTTCCTTCGCCGCGGGCGCCTACACGTTTAAGGGGGTATTTTAGGCGGTTCTCAGAATAGGCATAGCGGCGCAATGAGCGTCCTCTTGGACAAGCGCGCACCTGAAAAATTCCGGTGTCCCAATCGTCTTTCACAAGGTTGTCGGTTTCGATGCGAATGACCATATCATCCTTGGTGTAACACTTCAAAACGCAGGCGCTTCCGCAGTTATTACTGCAGACAGAGTAAAAGAATTTTTGAGGAATGGGAGCCAGTGGAGGCTTGGCATGGGCCCTTCCTACAAGAAGGTCGTTTACCGTTTTTCCAAAAGCACTCATGGCACAAGTGACTGTGGCAATCTTGAGAAACTGTCTACGACTTGTCTTTTGCATTGCATTCTCCCTCATGGTCGTAAAAAAAACTAGCAAAAAAGTCCTGTTCGATTTTAATTAGATAATGTTTTTATTGGCAAAGTCAAATGGAGTAAATAGCATTAGTACCCAAATAACTCATAGTAAAATAATATGAATTGCTTGGCTTGCGCAGTGGTTTAAAAAAATGTATCAAGAAGGTGGAATAGTAGCCTATTGAAAAAGTTTGTTTCCATAAAATTTCTGATGAAATGTTATTTTCGCCGTTTTCTTGCAGGCTGATAGGTGGGCTTGATATAAGGGGAGAGTTTATGTTTGGTGATTTTTGGAGGCGTGTAGCTGTAACACGCAATACCTTACAATTACGATTTAATGCCATTAATGTAGCTATTTTTATAGTTATATTTTCTGTACTTTTCTTTATTGCCTATCATATTCTCACTTCCCTTGCTCGTGACGTAGCCAAAGATTATGCTGAATTGTATTCTTTTAAGACAGCTTCTTCGTTAAGTTCTTTTCTTACGTGTGATTTAGCGGTGCTACATGAAGCTACAACCTCTCCTGTTACGCGATCTTGGTTTGAAGACGATACCCGTGTGGAAGTCAAAGAACAGATGTTTGAAAATGCGCAAAGTTATGTAGAGCGTTTGCATAGTAGTCTTATTTATTTTGGGCTTATGTATCCTAAAAAGGAATATCATTTTGATGCAAATGTTACGTGGAATACGTTTAATCACACAGGTACATTTGATAAAAATGCCGCAGAAGATGCATGGTTTTTTGAAACAGCCAAAAGTAAAACGCCGTATGAGCTGAATGTAGATACTGATAAAACCATAAAACGAACCCTTGTGTGGATAAATTATAAAGTTTTTTCTCGCTCAAACGATTTTCTTGGTATTATTTCTACCGGTATAAATTTTGATGAAATTTTATATTCTATCTTTAAAAAATATAATTTAGAAAATATTCGTGGTGTTATTATTGATCGCCAAGGCCATATACAGATGGACAGCGCTTTTCATGAAGATGAAAAGACAGAGGGCGTTCACGAAGGGGAAAATCTTATTCACGATAGCGATTGGCACATCAACGATATTTTAGATGTGGATATTTTTCACAAAACCATTGCCGCGCATCTTGCTACTATTACGGATTACCAAAATAGTACGGATTCTCCAAAGCTTATAGAGCTGCCTCCCGGCAGTGAATACGATTATGTGGCGCTAACGCCCATAGCTGGGGCAGATTGGACAGTAGTCACTTTATTTAACTCTACTGCCCTTTACTCTGCAGAAAATATTTTGCCTTTGTTCTGGGTTATGGTAGCTTTGTTCTTTTTATACGTGCTTATTTTGGCCATAGCAGGGCGTATATTGTTTTTTGTGCCCCTTGAAAAATTGGTACAAAGTTTAACACCTTTGCAAGGGCAAAAGCTGGAAAAGGGCGCTGAACAAAACATTGCCATGGGGCAAAAAACAGGGCAAAACCACGAAACCCAAAAGTATGAAACTTACGGAAAGATATATGGCTTAGAGCGTAAAGATGAATTGGGCAAACTCTCTAATACTATTCAAGATTTGCGCGATAATTTGGCAAGGAATAATGAAGAGTTGGCCATCGTTGCAGAAGAAGCCTATGCCGCCAGTCAAGCTAAGACAAACTTTTTGGCGCATATGTCCCATGAAATCCGTACACCCATGAATGCCATTATCGGTATGGCAAAGATTGGGGCCGATACTGCTGATATGCAAAAAACTCAAGCGTGTTTGAAAAAAATAGAAACAGCCTCAACGCATCTTTTGGGTATTATCAACGATATTTTGGACATGTCAAAAATTGAAGCCAATAAAATTGATATTGTACCGGATGCCTTTGATTTTTCGCAAATGTTGCAACGGGTCAGTCATGTTATTTCCTTTCGAATTGCAGAAAAATGCCAGCATTTTGTCTTGGATCTTGACGCACATATACCACGGTATCTTATTTCTGATGAGCAGCGCCTTGCGCAGGTTATCACCAATTTTCTTTCTAATGCCGAAAAATTTACACCACAAAATGGCTGTATTACTTTACGTGCACAGCTTTTAGAACTTGAAGATACGCAGTGTACCATTAAAGTATCCGTAAAAGATACAGGCATTGGTGTGGCTAAAGAGCAACAAGAGCATCTTTTTCAACCTTTTCAGCAGGCCAATAGCAGTATTTCGCATCAATTTGGGGGAACGGGGCTTGGTTTGGCCATTTGTAAGGAAATTATTAAACTTTTAGGTGGAGAAGTATTCTTTCACTCCGAAGTTCAAAAAGGGACGGAAATTGGTTTTATCCTTCCGTGCGCCTTGCCAGATAATCAACGTATTGCCATGAAAGAAGAAAGCGTAGGGGCAACTCCTATGGTGGCCCCTCATTTGCATGGGAAGAAATTTTTATTAGTAGAAGATATAGAAATTAATCGCGAAATTGTCATGGCGCTTTTAGAGGATACTGG
>CAYJHX010000107.1:4096-6408 GCA_964369395.1 uncultured Desulfovibrionaceae bacterium | reverse complement strand
GGCCGAGGGTTCGAGTCCCTTCCGCTCCGCCATAAAAATGCAAGTCCCGATAGCTAAAATAAGCCATCGGGACTTTTTTTTATATATTTTGCCAATATATTGCCTATTGAAGACCTCTGAAGGTTCTTCACCAAAGAAAGGGGCAACGTTACGGCGCTAAGGGAAATAATTAAAATATTAATAGGCTGTGAGCAAAAAAATTATCAAAGAAGCATTTTTGTTTGGCCATGAATATACATTGGTGGTTGACAATTATTGCCGGAATTCGTACCACAAAGGATATTGTATTTTCTGTGAGGCTTTAGTATGCAAAAAGAATTAGATGCGGCTTTAGAAATGATTCGTCCCATATTACAACAAGATGGTGGAGATATAGAAATTGTTGGTATAAGCAATGATGCCACAGTACAAGTGCGCTTGGTGGGGCGATGTAAAGGCTGTCCAAAGTCTGATCAGACATTAAAAAATGTGGTGGCCAAGACCCTTATTAAGATGGTGCCAGGGGTGCGACGCGTAGAAGCTATCCAATAATAAGGTCTCTGCACAATTATTTATGCGTGATTACCCAGCTTACAGGCCAAGCAATATATAGGCTGTTGGGAAGAAATTACTTGCGGCCTTAGTGACAAAAAGTTAAAAAGGCATATATTGATATTTCATTGCGTGTCTGAATTTTTTGTTTCCTTATATTGAATTTTTTTGATTAACCTGTCAGGAATAGAGCTTTTTGGTAGGTTATTCTCAGCGATATTCTTTTTATGTAGTAAAAAATAAAAAGATACTGCATTTTCACCTTATTACAGACGCATGTGCGTAATGCTTATAAGGAGGATTTATGTTTTCAAAACAGTATACAAAGCTTCCTAGGACTAGGCGTAGTATTGAAATAAAAATTAATTCGTATAATATAGCTATCTTTGTTGTTATTATTACTATTCTTTTTTCTTCTCTTTATACCATAACCAACTCCATTGTTCAAAATACGGCAAAAAAATTTGCAGAGCTGTACTCGTATAAAACAACGGCACAGCTTAATTCGGCAATCGTACAAGATTTAAGTATATTAAAATCTGTAGCCAATTCGGCTGTTGTTAAAGACTGGCTTGCTGATGAGGGCGATGAGCAGAAAAAACAACAAGCTTTTAGAGCGCTGAACGACTATCTTAAAATTACTCAAAATAATATTTTATATTTTGGTATTGAAGCTTCCGGGGGAGAGTTTAATTTCGATAGAAACACTACGTTTGAAACGTTCAAGCCTTTTGCCACTTTAAGTGAATCAAATATTGAAGATTCGTGGTATTTTGAGGCGGCAAACTCTCCCAATGATTATAAATTGAATGTTGATACCGATAAAATTTTAAAAAGAACGCTGGTGTGGATAAATCATAAAGTCCTTGATGATACTGGAAAGATGCTTGGCGTTGTGGCAACAGGCATTACTTTTGATAAAATTTTAAGCTCTGCATTTCAAGAGCATAATGATAAGCGCGTTCGTGGTGTTGTGGTAAATAGGAAGGGGCTAATACAGCTAGATAGTTATATAGACCATTCTACCTTCATGGATAACAGCACCTTAGAATTTTCCAGCGCTTTTCCCTATCCGGAATTAAATAAAGAATTGTATCCTTACCTTGCTTCCATCGAAAAATATGCAGCCACAGTACCAATTCCAGACGTTATCACGCTGCAGCATAGCCGTGCGGAAAATGATTATGCTGTTATTACACCTATTCTTAATACCGACTGGTCAGTAGTAACCTTTTTTGATAGTTCGTTGCTTTTTTCGTTTCAGACGTTTATTCCTATTCTTTGGGTATCGTTAGTATTGTTTGTTATCTATGTGGTTATCATGAGCCTTATGAGCCGCAATTTGGTTTTTATTCCTTTAACAAAGCTTGTTAAAAGTCTTGCTGTGGTTTCAAGGGCAAGTGTTTTAGATGACGCTGTACAAAAAGAAGCTATTTATGGAGTAGAGCGTAAAGACGAACTTGGTTTACTCGCCAATACTATTCAAGATTTGCACGAAATCTTAGCGCAAAATAATAGAGAGCTTAGCCTGAGTGCGGAAAAAGCCGAAGCAGCCAACGAAGCTAAAAGCCATTTTTTGGCCAATATGTCTCACGAAATACGGACGCCTATGAACGGTATTTTGGGCTTGCTCCATTTGCTAAATGCAACATCTCTGAATAACATACAAAAAGATTATGTAGAAAAGATTGTTATGTCGGCTCAAAATTTGACGCGCATCATTAATGATATTTTGGATTTTTCTAAAATCGAAGCCGGCAAGCTTGAAATGGAAAAACATC
>CAYJHX010000107.1:0-3996 GCA_964369395.1 uncultured Desulfovibrionaceae bacterium | reverse complement strand
AAAATCGAAGCCGGCAAGCTTGAAATGGAAAAACATCCTTTTGTTTTACACGAAATTGGTCGAGATGTGGCAGATTTATACGAACATGCGTGTACAGAAAAAGGCTTGGTCTTGGATATATCGTGCGGAGAAAACAGCAAAGTGTATGTGCTTGGCGATGCTCTGCGCTTAAAGCAAGTGATTTTTAATCTTATAAGTAATGCTATTAAATTTACAAATGCTGGCGGTAAGGTGCTTTTTGAAGTTGATAATACTGTCTATGATAATAAGGAGTTGCACTGTTCTTTCTCTGTAAGTGATACCGGAATTGGCTTATCTGAAATGCAAGTAGAAAAACTTTTCTCTGCATTTACACAAGCGGATGCCACCGTGACTCGCAAATACGGAGGAACGGGGCTGGGCCTTGTTATTTCAAAAAGAATTATCAACACCATGGGAGGGGATATTTGGGTAGATAGCGAACTAGGAAAAGGCACAACGTTTTTCTTTACCGTTACATTTCCTTTAGCAACAGAAGAGTGCATAGAGCAAGCGCGCCATAGGGAACTTGACGAAAAAACACTCGAAGCTACGCCATTAAAGGGGCATTTGTTGCTTGCTGAAGATAATGAGATAAATCAAATTGTAGCGCAAGAAGTATTGCAGGCGGCTGGTTTTACCTTAGATATTGCCGATAATGGGCAAGAAGCTTTAAATCTATTAGAAAAAAATGCTTATGATGCCGTGCTTATGGACATTCAAATGCCCATTATGGACGGCTATACCGCCACAAAAAAGATTCGTGCGCAAGCAAAATATGCGCAGTTGCCCATCATCGCCATGTCTGCTCATGCCATGAAGGGCGATAAAGAGTTGAGCATTTCTAAAGGGATGAATGACCATGTGACCAAGCCCATTGATGCTGACCTTCTTTATAAAACATTGCGATTTTGGATGGCAAAAAAATCGTAACGGTGTGTTAAAAAATGCTGATGAGCAAAGTTTTGTGTTTTGGTTTGGGCTTTAATAAAAATACACAATTTTCTCTTTACTGCTTGCCAGTTACCTGCTTCTTTTTTATAATTTTCTTATGATAGTGCAACAGCATTTTTTTGAAAATTATACCCCGTGGCAGGAGTGGTACGAAAGTGAGCAAGGCGCTTTTGCCCTTGACTGTGCTTTGCATTTGACCAAACATATGCTGTCTTACTGGCCGCGCCGTGGGCATAGGGTTTTGTATATACATTTTGACCACTGGAAACATATTGAACTTTTTTGGGAAAGCGGCTTTGATGTCTGCGGCGTAAGCCCTTCTCAAGCTTTTTCTCAGATAGTCCCGCAACATTTGCAGCATATGGTAGAAAGCACCCTAGTGCGCCCTGCGGCCCTTGACCAATTCCCCTTTGAAAATAAAAGCTTTGATTTTGTGGTCATCAATCTTTTACCTGCAAGTGCCCTTTATCCCCCTTTGCATTCTGTTTTGGCCGAGGTAGCACGCCTTGCCGCTAAGGGCATACTCATCCAAACATGGAATCCTTTTTCTTACCTTGGTTTACAGCATAGATGGCTAAAAAAACATTTGCCATCTTTTTTGCAGGAGAGTCCTTGGTTTACATGGAGAGATATTTGTCATACCTTACGTGCACAAGTACGCACTTTATACGGCACGCCCCCCCATGTATGTACTCGATCTACCCTTATAGCACCGCTTTCTACATGGAAGGTGCAAAAAACATGGAAGCGACATATATATAACTGCAATAAAGTTATTTTTCCTTGTGCCATGGGCGCCCTTATGCAGATGCGTTTGACCTTTGCAGAAGGTATTCCTCTTACAGGCACCCCCTTGCGCGTGAATGTATTAAAGGATATGAGACCTGTCATTGAAGGCGCCAAACGTAGCAAGCGCACCCGTATAAACCCATAGGCTCCACAGCAGGAGAAATAACCATGGCCTTAAACCCCAAAGAATTTTTTCAAAAAAACCGTACAACGATTATTGTCCTCCTTGCGCTTTTTCTTCTTGGTGGCGGCGGGTTTTATGGCTGGCAACGCTATACCTATGCCAACAGCCCCGAAGCCTATGTGGAAAAACTTAACGCTGCTTTGCTTTCCGGAGATTTGGCCACTCTTGCCGTCATTGTGGATTTTCGGCCCATGACAGAAAGTATGGCGCACCTTATTTTAGATAGCCCTATGCCTTCTGAGGCCAGTCGTCCTAGCACCACCAATGAGGCTGTATTGGCAGAGAATATACAAAAAGCTTTCATGGAAAGTGTTAAAAATCGTGATGCCAAACCCAGCGATAAAAAAGAAGACCCTCTTGCGCCCATAAAGCCTTTACCTCCAGATTTTACTAAACAAATTGCCGGTAATGTTACATTGCTTGGGCGGGCACAAAATGGAGCCATCATTTCAGCGAAAATGACCCATGATCGTGTAGATAAAGACTACCAACTCCATTTCCTTATTGAACAAAAACCCGATTGGAAAATCACTAAGTTTGTGAATTTTCCCGATTTATTGCAAGCGTATATTTTAGAAGAAGCCGCTTTGGAAAGAGGTCGCAAAAAGATTTTTGAGGCTAAGCGTGCCGAAGATAAAAAACGTATGGATCAACAATTTCGCCTTGATGAATGTACGGCCTTTGTGCATCGCCCTAGCGGACAAAAAACATCCATGCTTACCGTGCGTATTAAAGGTTACAATAAAGGCCCCTTCACCATTCGTAATATTACTTTTGATACTAAGATTGTTGTGGGAAGCTCTGGCGGTGAACTGTACTATAATCACAACATTAGTACTGCCTCGCGCCTGTTGGTGGGAACGAACTTAGAAGACAGCTTTATCATGGAATTACTGCCAGAATATGAGTCTACGCAAATTTTAGAACAGGCGCCGAAGTTGACTTGTGAACCCAACATAACTTTCATGACCTTAGATAATGGTAAAGCGTTTCATGTGACTCCCGATGAAAAAACCATTAAAAAGCCCTTGGATGAAAAGAAAGCCGCCGCGCCGCAAAAATAAAATAATACCTATATTTTTATTTTTCAAGATGTTAGCTAAGTAATGTGTCAAAACAAACTGTGCGAGCCCTAGCGGCTTGTTGAAAGTGCCATTGACAGGCCCTATAAAAAGAAATAAGAAGTATTACGCGTGTTTTTTTAATATACTGGCTATGAAAATAGCAAAGCATTGCGTAAAAAATGCCTTTTCTTTGTAACATAAAAAATTCACATTAGCAGAGAGCGTTTATATAATACATTCAGTACTTCGGAGGAATTGCATGAAACAACTGAGTAGAACCACACATTTGACCGTACACGTGCATAAAGATGAAGCCGCCATGGCCGAACGTGCCGCACATATTTTTGCTGCCCAATGCGAAGAAGCCATAGCAGAAAGAAATATTTTCAATGTGGCTCTTTCTGGCGGTCAAACGCCTGTTCCTCTCTTTCGTCTCTTACGTAGCCCCGATTGGATAGAACGCTTACCCTGGGAGAAAATCGCCATTTATTGGGTAAGTGAACGTTGCGTGGGGCCAGACCACCCCGACAGTAATTATGGGCAAGTGCGTCGTGAGCTTTTGTCTCATGTGCCGGCTACGCATTATTATCGTATGCGCGGTGAAAACAATGCCGAAGAAGCCGCTTTGCAATACGAAACTATGTTGCGCGAACATTTTAAAACTCCTACAGAAGTTCCGCGCTTTGACTTTATCTTACTTGGTATGGCCGAAGATGGGCATATGGGGTCTATTTTTGAGAATTCTCCCGCCTTGGTGGAAAAAAAACGTATTTGCATTGACCAGTACGTGCCAGAGCGCAAAGCTGATCGTATTACTCTCACCTTGCCCATACTCAACAATCCACGTTGTTGCATGTTCCTTGTTTCTGGCAAAGAAAAACATCCTGCCTTGAAACAATCGTTGGATTTATTGGCACCGCCCACGTTGCCCACACAAATGGTACGTCCCACCTTTGGAGAGCTTATCTGGATTGTGGATGAAGCCGC
>CAYJHX010000106.1:0-6487 GCA_964369395.1 uncultured Desulfovibrionaceae bacterium | reverse complement strand
ACCATCATTTTAATATATACCATCAGCTCTTTATACGAAGAAACATAGAGCTTTCCATAAATATTTCTATTATGCGTGCGTATAGTGTTTATGGAAACATGCAACTGCTTTGCTACAGCTTGGGCACTGTATCCTTGCGAATACAATTCAAAAACAGCACGTTCTGATTTTGTAAGCGTTTCCAGTTGCGCAATGAAGGTATGATATGCAGAGATATCTACATTTAAAAGTTCTCGTTTATCTTGGCTAAGAGTTGCTTCTTCTGTGGCGAGCTTCAAACGTAATTTTTGCTCTTTTTCTTTAAAATATTCTATCAGCGTACTAAATTCTAAAATATTTGTTTTTGTTGTCTTTCCACTTTGAATTTCTGCTAAAATAGCCACTATAGGCGATGAATAGTGCCTTGCAAAATAGTAAGAAACACCAAAGGCAATGCCAATACACAAAACAATAAAGAACGCTATTTGTCCATAAAAACTCCAAATCAGCTTTTCTTCCGTTGCTTTAGGCAGCATCGCCATCACATTCCACTGGGTATTTTCTCCCAAAATATCCTGCGGGTAAATGCGTATGGGTACTTTCTTACCAATAAATTCTTCTGTGCCATTAAAGTACGTATTATAAAACTTCCCATGTGTTACACTAAAATCTTTTGGCTCTTCTAAAAAAGAGTGGGGATTTCCATGAGAAAAATTCGTATAGACTGTCACCGAAGCGTTACCCTGCGCGTCCATAACTTGCGTCGCCACAAGCCCTGTCACCCCTTGCAGTGAAGGCTTAATATGCCTATGTAAAAGCTTATATAAAAGTTCACTGATTTCAAAGCCGCATGCCCCATAAAATTGCTTATCATTCCCTAAAATAGGCGCACTAAATAGGATGGCCTTTTCCCAACCACTAGCAAATTGCTGAGGTACAGTAAGCATATACGAATTATGAGAAATACTGCCGGTAGAAGCACGCAAGCTAGCAAACACAGGAGTATAAGGAGCAATATTAAATTCTAAATCCCAATTATTATGGAGTTCAAAAGCATTTTTTACAGCAATTTGTGGTATGCCACGAAATAAAAAAACCGTAGGGTTTGCGTCATTGGGTGAAGAAATGTTCATTATTTTAAAATACAAGCCACTACGCGAATTGCGCGCATTGGGTAAATCAGCATTGACCGTTGTATCTAAGACCACATAGACGCCGCTGGCCTTAGAAATATACAAAGAAGATTTTAGCGTTGCATTAAGGCTTTCAAATACTGTAGCTACTGCCTCTTCATCATTTTCTAGCTCTGCAAAAGTAATCCCCTGCTCTTTAAAGGTTTTTTCCATTATTTTACTTATGGAAGCACTCATTTGCAAGCTATAGGCGGCCAAATTACTAAATTGCTGCGAAACACTTTTTTCATAGGTGGCTAAGTAATCATCTAAGGCTTTAGAGATGCTTCTTTGCTTCATGTTCATAACATCAAAGGCCAAGAAAACACCCATCATACAAATGAATACAATGAAAATAAGCAAAGTAAAATACAGCAAAAGCCGTCCCTGCAAAGAATACTGCTGAGAAAGAGAAAAACGCGAGAAAAAAGAAGGCTTTTCCATGAACTACCTAACCTTACTGAGGACTTACTTTTGCTTGAATTTCTTGCAAAGATTTTTCTACAAGATTTTCAAGACTATCTTCTTGATTAAGCCAGGCCTCTCGATTTTTACTAAACACTTCACGTATGGCGGCAGAAAAAAGATGTTCCATCTGCCCATAGGCTTCAAAAGAAGGTGCCGGAATAAAAGTGGAATCCTCTTTAAGTTCTACAATGGTTTCATATAAAGATTTATAACGTTCATGAGGGAATTGCCTTTGCACAATATCAGATTCTAAATGGCCAAAGTCCGCTTTGCGCACCGGCATATAGCCGCCTTGTGTGACAAAAGGCAAATTATTTTCTTTAGAAACAAGCCACTTACAAAATATAGCCGCAGCTTTTTCTTTTTCTGGGGTAGATTTTATCGCCCCAAGCCCGCCACCACGTTGAATATCGATACGCCGAGCCCCTTCAGGACGTGGTTCGGCTATACTTTTCACGTGCAAAGGAATTTTTTTATTATTGCTATGCGTTACTTCATTTTTAAAATATAATACAGAGGCAGACGACTCCACACCTGCAATGGCCTCCCCTATCATAATGGGCACCGTAGCAAAGCCTTTCATCAAACACACTTCGCCTCGAATGGCAGCACGAGCCAAAGGACGCATAACTTTTTTGTAGGCAGGAGTATCCCAAAGAATTTTTCCTTCATCAAAAAACGCTTCGCCCAGTGCAAGTACGTTTAAGAAAGGATATTGTAACCATTCATCGTACATAAAGAAAGGTTTGCCCCCAGACCACTTATGATAGTCACGAGCCACCTCAAAAAAACCTTCTAGAGTAGCTAAATCTGCGTATGTATGCCCAGTATCTGCAGAAAACTTTTCAAAAATACCCATATTTATAAATAAAACATTGGATGACTTTGCCAAAGGAAAAATTTTCAACTGCCCGTCAAAAGTGCCTTCCTCTAAAAATTGGGGCACAAAGGCAGAGAGCTCTTCTTCGCTAAAATATTTTTTCCAATCAAGGGCTTGCTCTGGCCCCATGGCTTGCAAAGTTTTAGGGTAGCAAGCAAAAAGATCCGGCAAAATAGCTGCACCGGGTTGTCTTTTGGCGGCAGCTACTAAGGTTTTGTGGATGGCAGAAGAGTTAGAAACAGACGTCACGTTAATAATAATGCCGTGTTTCTTTCCTTCCGTTCTATTAAACTCTTTAACGAGCTCGTTCATGGGAGAATGCGTTTGTGCTCCGTACACATGCCAAAATGTCAAAGACACAAATTTGTCCGGCGTAAGCGGAGAATCATCACAACCCGCCAAAAAACAGACCAGAAAAATCACGCTTAGCGTAGCTTTTGTACGTAGCGTTTGTTTCCAAATCTTCCAAATATATTCTTGTATATCTATTTGCATCTTGCACTCTCATCATAGCAAAAATTACGGCAGTAGCTTCATCATGCAGATGATATACGGCCTTATTATACACCTAACCTACTCAAAACAAGCATGTATTTCTTATACCAGAAATCACAAAAAAAAAGAAGCCTTTTCTACAAAGTTGCATAAATATCATCACAAAGATGACCTAATCATACTAATGAATTAATTGTATTTTTCCCAAATTCATCTTAAAGGGGATGGTATTTTTTTTGGATAAGAGTAGGTATACCTCAACAGTTTTTTATTTTGTGGCAAAGTCATTCCCCGCAGTTTCTCATGGATATTTCAGACCCTACAGCAGGAGGCATCTATGTCTGATGAAAACAGTTATACCGAAGTAACCAGCACCAGTTATGGCGAACGTATTGGCAATTCCTTTAAAGGCCTTCTCTTTGGAATTATCCTTTTCGTCGCAGGCACCGGACTTCTTTATTGGAACGAAGGCAGAGCCGTACGTACAGGCGATGCCATCAATGAAGCCCAACTGGCCACCGTAGCCCTGCCCAGCATTGACACCATTGACACTTCTTTCAATGGCAAAATGGTGCATGCCACAGGTAAGGCTATTACCAAAGACATTCTCAAAGACCCTGTAACGGGTATTGACGTAAACGCCATTGCTCTTATTCGTAAGGTTTCTTATTACCAATGGGTACAAAGCAGCAGCACTAAAGAAACCAAAAAGCTTGACGGCAGTGTGGAAAAAACCACCACCTACACCTATGAAAAAAAGTGGACCAACGCTCCCGTCAGTTCTAGCGATTTCAAAAAACCAGAAGGGCACAAAAACACCCTTCTCTTAGATATTGAATCCAAAACATGGACAGCAGAGCACGTCAATTTTGGCGCCTACACCCTGCCCGATTTCCTTATCCATGCTGTGGGCGGTGCCGAGGAATTTGCCCCTGTCGTCAATGATGAAACTTTACAAAAGAGCCTCTTTCCCAACTATGTAGAAGATGCTGAAAACGAGCCTCTTGTACATGTGCGGCAAAACATTCTTTATTTGGGCGAAGAACCCCATGATCCAGACATTGGCGACATACGCATCACTTACTCTGCCAAGCCACAGGGTAATGTATCTATCTTAGCACGCGTACACGGCAATACCTTTGATAAGTTTTTAGCCAGCAATGGCGAAACCTTCTCCCAGTTAAATATGGGCATTGTGAGCGCTGATATTATGTATCAAGGCGCTAAAGATGCCAATAGCATGCTCACATGGATTTTACGCGGCGTAGGCATAGTTATGGTGGTCATTGGCCTAAATATGTTTATTGCTCCCATAACCACCATAGCCAGTATTGTCCCTGTACTTGGTGATATTTTTGGCGCCGGCGCTGGCCTTGTGGCTTCCCTGCTAGGCATTGCCTGGTCTTGCGTTATCATTGCCATTGCGTGGATACGCTTTAGACCTGTGCTTGGCATCTGCCTTTTAGGCGCTGCTCTGGCATTGCTCATTGTTCTGTATGTGCGCGGGCGGAGCAAGAAACAAAGCACAGCCTCTGCGTAACAGACAATAAAACCATGGAATCTACATCGCTACGTTTGCATCTTACATGCTTAAACAGCTTACGAAACAACCATCACCAACGTTAGCGTCACATAACAATACATGTTCATTTTACAAAAATAAACAAAAAAAGCAACAAAAACATCTAACAAACGGAGTTTTTTATGAGTACAAAACGCATTTTAGCATCCTTAGGCCTTGTAGTTCTTTTGTCCACCTCTGCTGTGGCAGCCCCATCATTTTCTGTGAGTAAAAGTGCAACGGAATTTTCGGAAACCATCTCTCCCGAAACTATTGAAGCCGTAAAAAAACAGCAAGCAGAAAAAAAAGCCACGGTAGCTGATTCAAGGTTTATGTTCAGAAGAATAAGCGATGCTGACCTTGCGGCCTTTGTGAAAGCCTTTCCCGATGCTACCAACATAGAGATACATAGTAGCACGCTCACAAGTTTTGCACCATTGGCCGAACTTAAAAATCTTAAAAGAATTAGAGCAAGAGCTCCTAAAGTTACCAGCATGGCTCCTCTTGCCGATAACACAACTTTAACCTCCATGGATATAGACTACAATGCCACAGGGCAAGACTTAAAATGGATGAGCAAGCTGACCAATTTGACTGGTATTTATCTCGTTGCCAGAGGGCTTTCTTCTGTGGAAGGTATGCCCACATTACCCAAACTTTCTATCATAAATTTAGAACATATAGCTGCCCCCAACT
Organism: uncultured Desulfovibrionaceae bacterium; assembly: GCA_964369395.1. Classification (GTDB taxonomy): domain Bacteria; phylum Desulfobacterota; class Desulfovibrionia; order Desulfovibrionales; family Desulfovibrionaceae; genus CAYJAD01. Next base: position 1,236 of record CAYJHX010000106.1, on the reverse strand, counting down.
TAGAGGCTTTTGCTGCTGCTCTGCCTAATTTACGCGTGGCTAACCTACGTTACGGTACTTTTACCGATGTATCGGCTCTTACCAAAATGCCACATTTAGCCAGTGTAAGCTTCTATGGAGCCGTAATAAAAGATTTTAGCCCATTGGCAACAGCAACTAAACTTAAGCAATTCAACTACTATGCTGTGAAAGGGGCAGACTTTTCTACCCTTGGCACTCTTAAGCAAGTGCAACTCATGTATGGCGGCCTTACAGACCTTGATTCCATTGCGTGGATACAAGATATGCCAAAATTAAAGCTTATTCATTTTTTTGACGAAAAAATTACCGACTATAGCCCTTTAAAAAACGCTCCCAACTTAGTTGATGTAAAGATTTGGAAAATGAAAGCTCCTGTGGGCGACTTAGCATTTCTTAAACCATTAAAAAATCTAGAAACACTTACCATTCAAGATAATACCGGCGTGAGCGGTTTTGAAGTTTTGAATGAGTTTACCAAAATGGAGCGTTTGTCCCTACTTAAAAATAATGGCAAAGAAATTCCCCTTATTAAATTTGGCTTTTTACAAAATATGCCCGGCTTAAAAAGGCTGCAAGCAAGCAATTTTATTGTTGAAAATTTAGATCTACATGGTCTTAAAGAGCTTACTTATGTACAACTGGACGACATGAATCTTGGGGACGATAGCAAGGCAATGGATTTATCCTTAATTAAAGATCTCCCTAAGCTCAGAACCTTAGATATAAGAAATTCCAAAGTAAGCAATTTCCAAAATATGGACAATATGCCTGCCCTATCGTCTCTAAGTTTGATGAAAAGCACCGGCATTACAGATTTTTCTGTCCTTTCAAAATTTCCGAAATTAAAAACGCTGAATGTCTCCAAAGACGGCTTTACAGAAGCACAGTTAGCGACAGTACCTAAGGGGATTAGAGTCAATAAACGCTAGATAGTATCGTCAAATGCACCTTTTCGGTTTTCTCTACGTCAGATTTCACAAGCTTTTTCGGTCATGTATGTCTATATACACTCCTTCAAAGCTTGTTTATCTTCCTTGATAAATCTCGAAAATTCGCAATTTGACGACACTCTCTAACAGACATTCAAAAAAGAGCACCTGCTTTGTTAAACTCGTTTTTGCATCATGTACCCAACAAATTTACAAAAGAGGGGTATGTACAGGCTAACCTTCCTTTGTGATGTTAGATACCCTTCTTTTGTAATAGGAAACACGG